>JASLGD010000148.1 GCA_030150305.1 Caldimonas sp.
GCGCTTCGCGCGAGCTCGCGTCGAGCGTCGCCACCTTGGCGTGCTCCACGATGAGGTCGGCCGGCGGAACCAGCGCGGTTGGAGTCGCGCTGCAACCGATCAAGGCCACTGCGACGAGGAGCGTCGCGCCCTGACCGGACCGAGCCGGCAGGGTCACGCGCGACGCTGCCCTTTGCGGCTCGCCTGCGGGCTCGAGTTCGGCGTCTCGACCAAGAACCGACGCGGCGTGCAAGCGCGCGTGGCGGGAGCTGACATTCGACAAAGCGTCATCGATGCTCACCTGCGTTCTCCTCCATGGCGCCAGGCCCTGGCGCGTTGTTATAAGCCAGCGCCCCACGGCGAGCCCGAGGGCAGCGACGCAACGAACAAGCTCGTGGCGTTCGGCATCGGAGGCGTTCGCGTGCGGATCGGCGCTGTCGACGCCGCGACCCGCGCGATGTCGGTCGAGCTCCGTGACCTCGGCGACGGCGCGGCACCCCTGTCTGTTTCGTCGCGGCGACGCGCTCCGGCGTTGCGATCACTGCTGCCGCGCCAACGCCGCGCGGCCGGTCCGTTGACCGGAGCGCGACCGCTCAGGCAGGGTCGTCGACCGCTTCGCGCCGCAGTGCGGCCAAGGCCGGCTCGGGCGCGCGGCCCACGCCGAGCCTTGTCACGACATCGTCGACAGTCGTGCGCAGCCAGCGCACTCCGGCATCGTGCTCGTTGCGGCGGTGCCAGAGCATGGCGACGTCGATCCGGGGCAACGCGAGCGGCAGCGCACGGATGACGAGACCGCCGGCCAACCCGCTCGCTGGTACGAAGCTTCGCGGCAGTACGCACACCAGGTCCGAGTCATGCACGACGCGCGCCGCGGTCGCGAACTCGTGAACAGTGAGCGCGACGCGACGCGAGCGCTGGAGCGCCGACAGACGCTCGTCGACGAAGCCGCGGGGCCTGCCGGCGAAGCTGACCCGCACGTGCTCGGCAGCGCAGTACGCGTCGAGCGTCAGCACGGTCGAGTCCGCGAGCGGATGGCCGCGGCGCATCACACACACATAGTGGCAGGCGTAAAGCGATTCGAGCACGGTCGGCGCGCGCGGCCCCTCGGCGGCGAGCTCGGCGGCGACGTCCGGAAAGAAGCCGATGGCGATGTCTGCAGTTCCCTGCTCGAGCAGCGGCCGGGGATCGCGCGATCCGAGCGGCACGACCCGCAGGTTGCTGCGCGCCTGACCGCCCAGCAGCTCGCCCATGATCGCCGGCATCAGCACGGCGGCCGTCGCATCGGCCATGGCGAACGTGAAGGTGCGCTCATCGGTCGCCGGCTCGAAACGCTCCGGATCGAACAGCTTGCGCAGAGCCTCGAGCGCACTTTGCACCTCCGGCCACCATGCCTGAGCACGTTGCGTGGGCTGGACGCCGCCCGGGACGGTCACGAAGAGCTCGTCACCGGTCGCTTCGCGCAACCGTCTCAGCGCGTTGCTCACCGCCGGCTGCGTCATCGCGAGCTGGCTCGCGGCGCGCGTGACGTTGCGTTCGACCATGACCGCGGCAAAGACACGCAGGAGATTGAGGTCGAGGGTCCGAAAGTTCATCGTTCGCCCGCCGCGACGCGCTGCGCCCTATTCACCGGCGTGATGGCGACGTGCGGGATCGCAATTTCCATCGACGTAGGGAAAACCCTAGTCTAGCGGCACCGTGCCCTCTCAGCGCACCTCTCCGCAGGAGCCCCTCGATGTCCATGCAAAAAGTCCGTGTTGTGGTGCCCCCGTCGGCGATCGTCCCCCACGGGACGATCCGGACGACGCTGGCCGACTCCCTGCTCGCCATCGCGGCGCAGCTGCAAAGCGCGCTGTCGGCAAGGCTCGCGGCAGAGCGGCAGCGGCGTGCGCGCGAGCGCAAGGCGCGGCACGAGGCGCGAGCTCGCGCCCTGTTGCTGTCGCTCGCGCGGCGCTACGAGACGTCCCAGCCCGGGTTCGCCAAGGATCTCTACGCCGCCGCACGAGTCGACGACCGCATCGCCTCCTGACCGGATGCAGAGCGCCTAAGCTCGACCGCGGACCAGGTCGAGCAGGCGGCCGAGGATGCGCTCGCCATCGGCGCGCAGGCCGTTGTGGGCGTATTCATTGGTGATCCACGCCCGCATGCTGCGCACGCGGCGGGCCGTGTCCTCGGCGAAGCTCCGTTCCACGTAGACGTCGTCGACATACACCGTCGCCGCCACCGGCACCTCGTTGCGGGCAAGACGCTCAGCGTCGTACAGCGACGGCCAGCGATGCTGGGCGAGCAGCTCGGCCACCGGTCGATGCGGCCGCAACCCGGCGTAGTCCTCCCACATCCACGGGAAGACGTGCTCGGCGCCAAGGAGGTCGCCGTGCACGGCATCGTCGGGTGCGAGGCGGTGCGCCGACCAGCGTGTCGGCTGGCCGTCGGCATACGAGGACTCGTGGAGCGTCGCGTAGATCGGATTGCGCTCCCACCCAGACGCGGCCTGCGCATCGTGCAGGAACGCGGGCGAGCCGAATGGAAGCTCGAGCAGATGATGCAATCGCTCGAAGCCGTCGCTTGCGCCGAGCCACATGCCGACCTGGCGGAACCGACGCGACGTGAGTCGGTCGCCGCTCGGGAGCCGCACGTCCTCGGCGTCGAGGCGGTCGAGGATGCTTCGCAGCCGGCGCCGGTCAGTCGGATAACGTTCGTGGAAACGCTCGTTCGCCTCGCGCACGCGTCGCCACGTCGCGGCATAGACGTCGTCGACGGGTCGACCGGAGATCGGCGCAAGACCGCCGGTGATCAGCACCTCGCGCAAGCCCTCGGGTGCCAGAGAGAGATAGGTGAGCGACGTGAAGCCGCCGAAGCTCTGGCCGAGGAGGCTCCAGCGGTCGACGCCGAGGTCGGCTCGGATCAGCTCGAGATCGCGCACGATCGAATCAGCGCGAAAGTGCGTGAGGTACTCGGCCTGTTCATCGGCCGACGCGCCGGGGAGCACGGGCCCGACCGGCGTCGAGCGGCCGGTGCCGCGCTGGTCCAGGAGGAGGACACGAAAGTCGGCCAGGGCGCGAGCCATCCATCCTGACGGAGGTGTTGCGGGTCGCGAGGCCTCGAAGCCCGGTCCGCCCTGCAGGAACACCAGGTACGGCCGGTCGACTCCGTCGGCCGCGGCGAGCTCGCGGGTGAACACGCGGATCGTTCCGCGCGACGAATCACGATGGGACAAGGGAACGACGTGCTCGCGCTCGGTGAGCACCGCACCGGGGATGCGGAAGGTCTCGGTCATCTCGGCAACGATACGTGACGCGCCCGCTTGCCGTCGGAACGTGCCGGGAACGTCGTCAGGCGCTCAGCCTGGCGCGTCGCGACCCGGCGCCGCTGCTGTCAAGGGCGCGGGCGCAGGCGGGAGCGGCGCCGGCGGGGATGCCTCGTCGGCCCACACCTTCATCGCGACGGTTTGCAGCGCTCCATAGTTCGTGATGAACGCGACATCGGCGGCGTCACGGCCGTACGCCAGCACAACGCGGCCGCCGCGCGGCTCTCGTTGCGTCGCGTCGAACGAGTACCAGCGGCCGCCGACATACGCCTCGAACCACGCATGCAGGTCCATCGGCTCCAGCCGATGCAGGTAGCCCACGACCATGCGTGCCGGGATGCGCAGTGCGCGCGTGAGGGCGATGCCGACGTGTGCGAAGTCGCGGCAGACGCCGGCGCCCCTCGCGAGCGTTGCCTCCGCGTCGGTCGAGGCGTCGCTGGCGCCGTAGCGGTACTCGATGTGCTCCGCAATCCAGGCGCGGATCGCGTCGACCTGTTCGTAACCAGGCGACGCCGCGCCGACGATCTCGCGGGCCCGCGCCTCGAGTGCGTCCGAGGGGCAGTACCGACTCGGCAGCAGGTACGTCAACGAAAAATCGGGCAGCTCCTGCACGGGCGTGAAGGGCGCGGCGGGAGCGACCGCGAGCTCGGACTCGGTCTCGACCGTCGCCTCGACGAAGAGCCGCATGTCGCCTCGCGGCACGACCAGGCGCTGGCAGAGATTGCCGAAGCCGTCGACGACCTCCGTCGTCGGCACCCAGGGGTCGAACGCATACGTCTCGCTCGAGAGCCATTGCGCAGGCCCGCTCGCCGGTCGCAACATGGCGATGATCGGGCAATCGGTCTCCGCGCGGACGACGATGTCGCAGCCGACGTGGAGCTTGAGCGGTCGTGCAGGCATCCCGTTTCTTGGAGCAAGCGACGGGCCAGCGCTCTTCAATGGCTTCCTGGAGAACGCCAACCGGACGCTCTGAGTGCTCCAGGTGATTGATCTGAGCGGTCGGCCGAGTGCACCGCCTACGGCAAGGTGCTCCACGCCCGCAAGGACGTCAGCTCCGCCGTCGTTGGGCTCGCGCTCGTCTTCGAGCACCCCCACCGCTCTGCGACGAAGGAGCCTGCGTGTCGACGCGAGCGGGCATGTCCGGCCACGATCGCATCGCCAGCCGGACACTGGCGAGCAGGCTCTGCCTCGAAGCTCCGTCCTTGGCCTGCATCGACATGCCTTGATAGACCATGGCGTAGAAGTTCGCGAGGTCGTAGGCGTCGGTGTCCGGCGGCAGCTCCCCCTCGTCGATCCCTCGCTGGATTCGATCCTGCATGTTGCGGATATAGACGGCGCGCCGGTTCGCGACCGCGGTCTGGATGTGTTCGGCCGCCACCGAACAGTTCGTTGTCGCCATCACCATCATGCAGCCGTGCGGCTGGCAGTCGCGGGTCAGCTCGACCGCACCCTCCTCCAGCATCCGTTGCACGGCCTGTCGCGCCGTGGGCTCCTCGGCGAGCGCCCGGGCGCCGAAGCCTCCGGGACCTTTGCCGTACGCCTCGATCGCCTCGAGGAACAGGTGCTCCTTGTCGCCGAAGGCGGTGTAGAGGCTCGGCGGAGTGATGCCCATCGCCGCGGTGAGATCAGCGACCGATGCGGCCTCGTAGCCGCGCTCCCAGAACACGTGCATCGCCTTGTCGAGAGCCGCCTGGCGATCGAAGGAAAGTGGCCGACCGCGCGGCTTGCGCACTGCCGCGCCTGGTCCGGACAGCCCCTGCGAGCGCGGCTTCCCCGCCGTTTGGCTAGCGCCTGACTTGCGTTTCATAGTGGTCGCTAATAAAAACCTTGACCGGCGCTTGTCTGCTGGCTACTCTGCCACATCTCGTAGCGATCGCTACGTAATCAAGATTTTCCCCGGCATGCGACTCGGGATCGTCGATCGCTCGCCATCAGCGAGCGGATTGCGCCCGATCGCAGAAGCCCGACAAAGGACTTGCCATGAACTCCTCCAATGTAGCTGTTGCGCGGCGCCGCATCCTGATGAGCAGCACGATCGTCGCGTCGATCGTCGCGACGTTGGTCCTCATCAGCGCCTGCGGCGGCCCGGCCGAGGCGCAAGGCGGTGCGCCCCAGGCGGCGCCGGTGAGCGTCGCCCCTGCCGTCCAGCGTTCAGTCGCCGACAGCGAGGAATTCAGCGGCCGACTCGAAGCAGCCGAGTACGTGGAATTGCGGCCGCGCGTCGGCGGCACCATCGACAAGGTCCACTTCACCGACGGCGCCCTGGTACGCAAGGGCGACCTGCTGTTTTCGATCGACCCGCGGCCGTTCGAGGCAGAGGCGGCGCGGGCGCAATCACAGCTCACCTCGATGAAGGCTCGCTTCGAGCTCGCGCAGACCGAGCTCGCGCGCGCCCAGAGGCTGCTCGATTCGCAGGCGGTCTCGAAGCAGGAGGTCGATCAGCTCGCCGCCAGCCAGCGCACGTCGCAGGCCGACATCCAGGGCGCAGAGGCGGCGCTGCGCATCGCCCTGCTGAACATCGAGTACGCCAATGTGCGCGCGCCGATCACGGGCCGAGTGTCGCGCGCCAACGTCACCGCGGGCAACGTCGTCAACGATCAGTCGGTGCTGACGACGATCGCCGGTGTCAGCAAGGTGTACGCCTATTTCGACGGCAGCGAGCGCACCTACCTGCGGTTGAAGGAAGCCGGCAGCGGCGGCAAGTCCCCCAAGGTGCGCATGGCGCTGCTCGATGAGCAGGGCTTCCCGCACGAAGGCGAGGTCGACTTCATCGACAACCGCCTCAATCCGCAGACCGGCGCCGTCCGCATGCGCGCGACGTTCGACAACGCGAGCGGCCGTTTCACGCCGGGCCTCAGCGCACGCCTGCGCATGGAGAGCGCGGCCGCGCACGACGCGGTCCTCGTGCCCGAGCGCGCAATCGGCACCGATCAGACAAAGAAGTTCGTCTACGTCGTCGAGGCGGACGGCAAGCCGCAGTTCCGCGAAGTGCGTCTCGGCGCCCTTGCCGACGGGATGCGCGTCGTGCAGGGCAGCGTCAAGCCCGGCGAGCACGTCGTCGTCGACGGTCTGCAACGGATCCAGCCAGGCATGACCGTCGCGCCACAGTTGCTCGACGTCGACGCCAAGGGAATGCCGATCGTGGCGCCAGGGGCCGGAGCGCCCGGCGCGCCGGCGCCGAACGAGAAGAAGCTTGTCAAGGGCTGAGCCGGCGCGGTCATGGACATCTCTCGCTTCTTCATCGACCGGCCGCGCTTCGCGGCGGTGCTCTCGATCCTGATCTTCCTGCTCGGGCTGCTCTCGATCTTTCGCCTGCCCGTTTCCGAATACCCCGAGGTCGCGCCGCCGCAGATCGTCGTTCGTGCCCAGTTCCCGGGCGCCAACCCGCGCGTCATCTCCGAGACTGTCGCCACGCCGCTCGAGGAGCAGATCAACGGCGTCGAGAACCTGCTGTACTTCGAATCGCAGGCCACCGCCGACGGCAGCATGACGCTGACCGCGACGTTCAAGATCGGCACCGATCCCGAGGTCGCGGAAACGGCGGTGCAGAACCGCATCAACCGGGCCTTGCCTCGGCTGCCCGAGATCGTGCGGCAGATCGGCGTCACGACCGAGAAGTCGAGCCCGAACCTGACGATGGTCGTGCACCTGGTCAGCCCCGACAACAGCCGCGACGCGCTCTACCTGCGCAACTACGGCCAGCTGAACGTGCGCGACGAGCTGCTGCGCATCCCGGGCATGGGCTCGGTCCTCCTCTTCGGCGCCGGCGACTACGCGATGCGCATCTGGCTCGACCCCGCCAAGCTCGCGGCGCGCAGCATCACCACCGGCGAAGTCGTCGCCGCCATCCGCGAGCAGAACGCGCAGGTCGCCGCCGGAACGGTGGGCGCACCGCCGTCGCCGCGCGGCACCGAATTCCAGCTCGCCGTCAACACGCAGGGGCGGCTCACGAGCGAGGAGCAGTTCGCCGACATCATCGTTCGCACCGAGCCCGCGACGGGCGGCCTGATCCGCATCCGCGACCTCGGCCGGGTCGAGCTCTCGGCCGGGTCGTACTCGCTGCGCAGCCTCCTCAACAACAAGGAGGCGGCCGCGATCGCCATCTTCCAGGCCCCGGGCTCGAATGCGCTCGCGCTCTCGAACAACGTGCGGGCGACGATGGCGCGGCTGAAGGCCGATTTCCCGCCGGGCATGGGTTACAGCATCGTCTACGACCCGACGCGGTTCGTGCAGACGTCGATCTCGAAGGTGATCGAGACGCTGTTCATCGCCATCGCTCTCGTCGTGCTGGTGGTGATCCTGTTCCTGCAGACCTGGCGCGCATCGATCATCCCGCTGCTGGCGGTGCCGGTGTCGGTCGTCGGCACGTTCACCTTCCTGCTCCTGCTCGGCTACTCGATCAACACGCTGACCCTGTTCGGCCTGGTGCTCGCCATCGGCATCGTCGTCGTCGAGAACGCCGAGCGCAACATCGAGAACGGGCTGAGCGCGCACGACGCAACCGTCAAGGCGATGCAGGAGGTCTCGCGGCCCATCATCGCGATCGCGCTGGTCCTCTGTGCGGTGTTCGTGCCGCTCGCGTTCGTGCCGGGCCTCACCGGCCAGTTCTACAAGCAGTTCGCGGTCACGATCGCGATCAGCACGGTGATCTCCGCGTTCAACTCGCTCACGCTCTCGCCGGCGCTGAGCGCGCTGCTGCTGCGCCCGCACGACGCCCCCAAGGACTGGCTGACGCGCGCGATGGACGCCGTGTTCGGTGGCTTCTTCCGTGCCTTCAATCGGTGGTTCCGCCGGCAAAGCGCAGCATACGGCGGCGGCGTGACGCGCATCGTTGGGCGCAAGTCGGTGGCGATGGTGGTGTACGCGGTGCTGCTCGCGCTCACCGCGTTCCTGTTCACGCGCCTTCCCTCCGGATTCGTTCCGGCACCGGACAAGCAGTACCTGATCGGCATCGCGCAGCTGCCGGCCGGAGCGTCGCTCGACCGCACCGATGCCGTGATCCGCCAGATGAGCGACATCGCGCTGAAGGTGCCGGGCATCGTCGACTCCGTCGCCTTTCCCGGCCTGTCGATCGCGGGCTTTTCCGCGGCGCCCAACGAAGGCATCGTCTTCTTCGGTCTGAAGCCGTTCGAGGAGCGGACCTCGCCGGACCTCTCGAAGTTCGCCATCCTCGGCAAGGTCAACGGCGCGATCCAGCAGATCCAGGGCGCGCGGATGTTCGTCGTGCCGCCGCCGGCGGTCGACGGGCTCGGCAACGCGGGCGGCTTCAAGCTGCAGGTGCAGGACCGCGAGGGCCTCGGCGAGCAGGCGCTCTACGGCGCCGTCTGGGGAACGCTCGGGCAGGTCTACATGAATCCGAGGTCGAGCATCGGCACGCCGTATTCGACCTACGACATCAACGTGCCGCAGCTCTACGCCAACGTCGACCGCGTCCGCGCCAAGCAGATGGGCGTCGCGCTCGGCGACATCTACGACACGCTGCAGGTCAACCTCGGCTCGCTCTACGTCAACGACTTCAGCAAGTTCGGCAAGACCTACCAGGTCGTCGTCCAGGCGGACGCGCCGTACCGCGCCGACGCCGAAGCGATCACGGCGCTGAAGACGCGCAACAGCGCCGGCGAGATGGTGCCGCTCGGCGCGCTCATGAAGGTCGAGCCGACGTTCGGACCGACGCGGGTGACGCGCTACAACGGCTACCCGTCGGCCGACATCAATGGCGCGGCGAAGCCGGGGTTCTCGTCCGGGCAGGCCGAGGCCGAGATCGAGTCGCTGCTCAAGCGCACCTTGACGCGGGGCCTCTCGTACGAGTGGACCGAGCTCACGTACCAGGACCGGCTCACGCGCGACGTCGCCTTGCCGGGCACCGGCATCGAGCTGCCGGTGCTCGCGGTCGTGATGATGATCGCCGTGCTGCTCGTGGTCCTGGTCCTGTCGGCGCAGTACGAGAGCTTCAGCCTGCCGATGGTGATCGTGCTCATCGTGCCGATGTGCGTGCTGGCGGCGCTGTTCGGCGTCTGGCTCTCGCACTTTCCGCCGTTCGCTCAGCCCGGCGACCTCAACATCTTCACCCAGGTCGCGCTCGTCGTGCTCGTCGGTCTGGCGTGCAAGAACGCGATCCTGATCGTCGAGTTCGCGAAGGAGCTCGAGGAGCAGGGCCAGGCCCTGCTCGACGCCGTGATCCATGCCTGCCGGATGCGCTTGCGGCCGATCCTGATGACGTCGATCGCGTTCTGCGCCGGCGTGCTGCCGCTCATCTTCGGCAGCGGCGCGGGCAGCGAGATGCGCCGGGCGATGGGCATCGCGGTGTTCTCGGGGATGCTCGGCGTGACCGTGTTCGGCATCTTCCTGACGCCGGTGTTCTACGTGTTGCTGCGCGGCCGTCGGGCCAGGCGGCTGGCCGCGACGACCACGACGGAGCCGCCCGCATCGACGCTGACGCTCGCCGCCGACGGCAGTGCCGTCCTTCGGCCGGCCGTGCCGCGACTCGGGAGCGACGGCGATGCGTAGCGGCTTTCGATCGGCATCGATCCTGATCCTCACCGCGCTCGGTGTTGCCGCCTGCGCGGTCGGCCCCGACTACCGTGCACCGCCGGTGACCCTGGACGCTGGCTATCTGAACGCCGGCGCGTCGGCCGTGAACGCATCGTCGCCCGGCGCCGACATCGCGACCTTCTGGCGTGGCTTCGCTGACCCGACCTTGTCGCAGCTCGTCGAGCGTGCACTCGCCGCCAACGGCGACGTCCGCGTCGCCCGGGCCAGGCTGCGCGAATCGCGAGCGCTCCTCGAAGGGACGCGCGCCGAGCTGCTGCCCGAAGTCGATGCGACCGGCGCAGTGCAGCGTTCGCTGATCCCCGAGGTGCAGCTTCCCGGCGCTTCGCGCAGCCAGCGCACGACGACGGTCGTCGCCGCCGGCTTCACCGCCAACTGGGAGCTCGACTTCTTCGGCCGCAATCGCCGCGCCAGCGAGTCGGCCGCGGCGCAGGTCGACGCCTCCACGGCCGGGGTCGCTGCGGTCGGCACGTCGATCGCAGCAGAAGTCGCTCGCAACTACCTCGAGCTGCGCGGCCTGCAGCAACGCAGGCAAGTGGTCGAACAGTCGATCGCCAACCAACGCGAGACCTTGCGGCTGACCGAGGCGCGGCTCGACTCCGGACGCGGGACGAGGCTGGACGTCTCTCGCTCGCGCAGCCAGCTGGCCAGCACCGAGGCGACGCTTCCGGCGATCCAGGCCGCGAGCGACCGCACCGCGTATCGGCTCGCGACGCTCACGGCGCAATCGCCGCGCGTCGTCATCGAGCAGCTCGCCGCCGGCCCGCAGTCGCTGCCCTCGCTGCCGGTGACCGACCTCGGCGCGTTCCCGATCGGAACGCCGGAGCAACTGCTGCGGCGGCGGCCCGACCTGGTCCAGGCCGAGCGACATCTCGCCGCCGCCACCGCCGACATCGGCGTCGCCACCGCGGACCTGTTTCCGCGCGTGAGCCTCACCGGTCTGATCGGCCTGGCGGGACTGAATCTGGGATCGCTCGGCAACGCCAGCACGCAGCAGTACGCGCTGGGCGCCGGCCTGACGTGGCCGCTGCTCGACTTCGGTCGCGTCCGCTCGCGCATCTCCGCGAGCGAGGCGCGCGCCGAGCAGGC
>JASLGD010000403.1 GCA_030150305.1 Caldimonas sp.
GGACGAGCGCGTGGAGTGGGCCCTGAAAAAGGCCGCGCTCTGGACGGAAGTGAAGGACAAGCTGGACAAGAGCGGCTCCGGCCTCTCCGGCGGCCAGCAGCAGCGCCTGTGCATCGCCCGCGGCATCGCGATCAAGCCTGAAGTGCTGCTGCTCGACGAGCCCTGCTCGGCGCTGGACCCGATCTCCACCGGCAAGATCGAAGAACTGATCCACGAACTGAAGACGGACTACACCGTCGCCATCGTGACCCACAACATGCAGCAGGCCGCACGCTGCTCCGACTACACGGCGTACATGTACCTCGGCGACCTGATCGAGTTCGGCCGCACCAACGACGTCTTCATGCGGCCGCGCAAGAAGGACACCGAGGACTACATCACAGGGCGCTTCGGATGAAGCGCGCTGTGATGCACCGGCGCAGGCTCACTTCGCGCGGCGAGGTTGAGCGAAGCGGCTGCAGCCACTCCACCACCGGCCGCTTCGGCTAGAGGGCCATTGCCATGAACGATCGTCACCTGTCGACCCAGTTCGACGCCGAGCTGAGCGGCGTCTCGACCCGCGTCCTCGAGATGGGCGGAATGGTCGAGTCGCAGGTCGCTCGCGCCGTCCACGCGCTCGTCAACTTCAGCGGCGACGTCGCCTCCGAGGTGCTCAGCACGGAGGAGCGCGTCAACCAGACCGAGGTCGAGATCGACCGCGACCTGTCGACCATCATCGCCCGCCGCCAGCCGACCGCGCGCGACCTGCGGCTGCTGATCGCGATCTCGAAGACGATCGCCAACCTCGAGCGCGTCGGCGACGAGGCGGCGCGGATCGCGCGCACCGTGCAGCGGCTCGTCAACTCGGGCGTCTCGACGCGCCTGCGCCTGCCCGTCAACGACCTCGCCTACGAGTCGGAGCTCGCGGTCGGACAGCTGCGCAAGGCGCTCGACGCGTTCGCGCGCCTCGACGTCGATCGCGCGGTCGAGGTGCTCAAGCGCGACGACCTCATCGACCAGGAGTTCGAAGGCCTGATGCGCAAGCTGATCACGTTCATGATGGAGGATGCGCGGACGATCTCGTCGAGCATCGACCTGATCTTCGTCGCCAAGGCGATCGAGCGCGTCGGCGACCACGCCAAGAACCTCGCCGAGCAGATCATCTACATCGTCAAGGGCACCGACGTCCGCCACAATCCGGTCGGCATGGTCGAGACCCTGGTTCGCTAGCGGGGCCGCAGAGAAATGAGCCGAATCCTGATCGTCGAGGACGAGCCGGCGATCGCGGAGCTGATCGCGATCAACCTGCGCCACGCCGGCTTCGAGGTCACCATCGCCGGCGACGCCGAGCAGGCGCAGGCGTCGCTCGACGACGTGCTGCCGCATCTCGTCGTCCTCGACTGGATGCTGCCCGGCACGAGCGGGCACGCGCTCGCGCGCCAGTGGCGCGCCGCGCCGCGCACGCGCGAGCTGCCGATCATCATGCTGACGGCGCGCGCCGAGGAGGCCGACAAGGTGTCGGGCCTCGACGCCGGCGCCGACGACTACCTCACCAAGCCGTTCTCGATCAACGAGCTGCTCGCGCGCATCCGTGCGCTGCTGCGCCGCCGCTCGCCGACCGCGCTCGATGCCGTCGTCGCGATCGGCGCGCTGTCGCTCAATCCGGCGACGCGACGCGTCGTCGGCCACGGCCGCGAGGTCAGGATCGGCGCGACCGAGTTCAAGTTGCTGCACTTCCTGATGGCGCATCCGGAGCGCGTCCACAGCCGCTCGCAGCTCCTCGACCGCGTCTGGGGGGACCACGTGTTCATCGAGGAGCGCACGGTCGACGTCCACATCAAGCGGCTGCGCGAGACGCTCGCCGCCGTCGACTGCCAGCACATGATCGAGACGGTGCGCGGTGCCGGCTACCGGCTCGCGCGACCCGAGGCGGTCGGCGCCTGAGCGCCGGCGCGGCAGATGGAACGACTGCTGCCGCGCTTGCTCGTCGCCGCGCTCTGCATGGCGGCCGGTGCGCTCGCCGGCTTCATCGCGCACGGCAACCGCAGCACGGTCGTCGGCGCGCTGATCGGCGCAGTCGTCGGCCTGGCGAGCGTCGTCGTCTTCGACGGCCTTCGCGGCTGGCGGCTGATGCGCTGGCTGCGTGGCACGCACGAGCACCCGGCGCCGCGCGACGCCGGCTTCTGGGGCGAGATCGCCTACCGCATCGAGCGCGCGCTGCGCACGCTCGAGCGCAGCGCCGAGGTCGAGCGCACCCGCCTCTCGCAGTTCGTCTCGGCGATGGAGGCGTCGCCGAACGGCGTCCTCCTGCTCGACGGCGGCGACCAGATCGAGTGGTGCAACAGCCGCGCCGCCGAGCACTTCGGCCTCGATCCCGAGCGCGACCGGAGGCAGCGCGTCACCAACCTGATCCGCTCGCCGGAGTTCGTCGCGTACCTGCAGTCCGGCGACTTCGACGAGCCGCTGACGCTGCATCCGCTGCGCGGCCCGGGGTCGCTGCAGGTGCTCGTCCGCCGCTATGGCGACGACCTCAAGATCGTCCTCTCACAGGACCTCACCGAGCGCGAGCGCGCCGACCGCATGCGCCGCGACTTCATCGCCAACGTCTCGCACGAGATTCGCACGCCGCTGACGGTGCTCACGGGTTTCCTCGAGACGCTGCGCAACCTGCCGCTGACCGAAGCCGAGCAGAAGCGCGTCCTGGCGCTGATGTCGCAACAGACGCAGCGCATGCACGACCTCGTCGCCGATCTCCTCACGCTGGCGCGCCTCGAGGGCAGCCCGCGGCCGGGCAGCGATCGCTGGGTCGACGTCGACGCGCTGTTCGCGCACGCCGAGAACGAGGCGGCGGCGCTCTCGGCGAAGCGGCACTCGATCGTCTTCGCGTCGGCGCTCGGTGCCCAGATCGCCGGCGAAGAGAACGAGCTGCGAAGCGCGCTCGGCAACCTCGTCGGCAACGCCGTCCGCTACACGCCCGATGGCGGCCGGATCGAGGTCGCGTGGCGTGTCGCCGAGAACGGCAGCGGCGAGATCGCCGTCGCCGACAACGGGCCGGGCATCGCGCGCGCGCACCTGCCGCGTCTCACCGAGCGCTTCTACCGCGTCGAGAGCAGCCGCTCGCGCGAATCGGGCGGGACCGGTCTCGGCCTGGCGATCGTCAAGCACATCATGCAGCGGCACGGCGGCGAGCTCGACATCGCGAGCGAGCTCGGCAAGGGATCGACGTTCAAGCTCGTCTTCCCCGCCGTGCGCGTCCGCTCCGCGCGCGAAGCGACGCTTCCCCAGACCCGCAGCGAGGACGCGGTCGGGGCCGCGTCCTAGTCGCCCTGCGAGGAAGCAGCCGCACCTGTCGTCGCGCGGCGGTAGATGTCGGTGACGTCGTCCTCGGCGCGGTTGCGGCTCTCGCGGACGACGAATTGCCACGGCGCCTTCGGCGCCTCGAGCGAGTGCGTCAGCATCAGGAAGTCGCAGCCCGGGTCGGGTGGCCGATGCGTCGCGTCGACGCGCCAGCTGCCGAAGTACTCGAGCGCGACGACCTCCGCCTGCGGCATCCCCGGCGCGGCGATGCATGCCTTCGGCGGCACGATGCGCGCAATGCGCTGCATCATCGCGCGGTAGCTGCGCGCGTTGTCGAGCGGCGGCAGCAGCAGCGTCATCACGAGCAGGAAGCAGACGCTCACGCCGCCCGCGGGCAGGACGAGGCTCTTCCAGAGCGGGTGACGGTTGCGTCCGGTGCGCCAGCGGACGAGCCAGAGCCACGCGAACGTGCCGGCGAGCGCGAGCAGGAGCTCGGGCCAGGAGAACACGTTGACGTAGCCGGGCGAGAGCTTGGCGACGTTGGCGGCGAGCTTGGCAGGCGTGCCGGTCTGCATCGCGGCGTAGAACACCCAGCCGGTCGCAACCGCGATCGTGAAGAAGAACACCGAGAACCAGTCGATCGCCGCCGCGGCGCTGCGCTGCAACGTCGGCAATGCGAAGGCCGCGAGCACGGCGAGCGCGGGCAGCGCGAGCATCAGCGCGCGATCGCTCCCGGCCATCGCCAGCCACGCCGCGAGGAGGACGGCGGTCACCGCGAGCGGCACGACGATGTGCCGGCTGGCGAGCTGCTTGCGCCATTGCCAGAGCGTCCACAGGACGAGGAGCCACGAGGGCCACGCGAACCAGCCGATCTGGCGGACGAGCGCCCAGGCCTGCGCCGAGCTCGTGTATGTGCCCAGGCGGTTGGCCCAGGCGCCGAGCGCCGTCGCTATTCCCGCGGCGACGAGCGCACCGAGCGCGAGCCAGGCGAGCGTGAGCGTCGCGGGTCGGGTCGACTCGCCCGACGCCGGTTCGACCATGGGCACGGGCGAGGACGGAAACGACGCCGGCTCGGGCATCGCGAGCCGGCGACGCACGGTGGCGGCGCCGACCGCGGCGACCAGCATCGCGATGCTCGGCGCGCCACTCGCCGCGAGGACGACGAGCGCGAGCGCTGCGAACGCGCCGCCCTGCATCGGCTTGACGACACCGGCCGCGAGCCCGTACAGGTAGAGGGCGAGCGCTGCGAGCTGGACGAGCTCGGGCGTCGTCTCGTGGCCGAGCTGCAGCAGGCCGAGCGACGCGATCAGCGCCAGCACGGCACCGTCGGCGATCGAGCGCGCGTAGTCGATCGGCGCCGCTTCGCCGCCGAACGCGAACGGCAGCGGCTGTGCCGACTTGGAGCGCGCGAGGTGGTACGCCGCGTACCAGGTGAGCGAGAGCGCGAGCGCGAGCAGCAGCGCGAACGGAATGCGCGCCGCGACGATCGGGTCGACGAGCGGGCTCAACATGCGAACGAACGCCGCCCCGATCCAGTACGGCAGCAGCGCGCCGTCGGCGGGGACGCCGCCGACCGTCGGCGCGAGCCACCCGGTGCGGCCGCTCGCGATGCTGACGCTGTAGCCGAACAGCGTGATGTCCGCGCTCTTCCACGGGTCGCGGCCGACGAGCCCGGGCAGGACGTACGCGGCGCACAGCACGAGCAGCGCGGCGCGCGGCAGCGGTTCGGCTTCGCGTTGGCTGACGAGGGCGGGATTGGGCGAGTTCAACTGGGCGCTTGCGGACGCGGAATGATGCAGCAAGCGCCGACCGGTTCGATCGACCCGATCGCGGCGGCAACAAAAAAGGCAGCCGACGCGGCTGCCTTGTTTGCGAGCGACCCGAGCGGCTACTTCTTCGCCGCGCCGCCGAGGTGGGCGAACTTGTTGCGGAACTTCTCGACGCGGCCGCCGAGCGAATCGACGCTCTTTTGCGTGCCGGTGTAGAACGGATGCGACTCGCTGGTCGTTTCGAGCTTGTAGAGCGGCAGCTCGCGGCCGTCGTCCATCTTGATCGTCTCGCGCGTCTGCGCGCACGAGCGGGTGACGAACTTGAAGCCGTTCGAGAGGTCGACGAAGCAGACCTCGCGATACGCCGGGTGGATGCCTTCTTTCACGTGGGGACCTTTCTTTCGCTCCGGGAGCCACGTCGCGCCGGGGACCTCCCGTCGACGCACTTTCCGATGAAACCCTGAATTGTAGCGGGTGCGCCTCGCGAGGCTAGCCGCCCCGGCGCATCATGTCGAAGAAGTCGAGGTTGTTCTTGCTCGCCTTCATCTTCTCGAGGATGAACTCCATCGCCTCGATCTCGTCCATCGAGTAGAGGAGCTTTCTGAGGATCCAGCTCTTCTGCAGGATCTCGGGCTTGAGCAGCAGCTCCTCGCGACGCGTTCCCGACTTGTTGAGCAGGATCGAGGGATAGACGCGCTTCTCCGACATCCTGCGGTCGAGGTGGATCTCGCAGTTGCCGGTGCCCTTGAATTCCTCGTAGATCACCTCGTCCATGCGGCTGCCGGTCTCGACGAGCGCGGTGCCGATGATGGTGAGCGAGCCGCCTTCCTCGATGTTGCGCGCCGCGCCGAAGAACCGCTTCGGCCGCTGCAGCGCGTTGGCGTCGACGCCGCCGGTCAGCACCTTGCCCGACGACGGCAGCACGTTGTTGTAGGCACGCGCCAGCCGGGTGATCGAGTCGAGCAGGATGACGACGTCCTTCTTCAGCTCGACGAGCCGCTTGGCGCGCTCGATCACCATCTCGGCGACCTGCACGTGGCGCGCCGCCGGCTCGTCGAACGTCGAGCTGATGACCTCGCCGCGCACGGTGCGCTGCATCTCGGTCACTTCCTCGGGGCGCTCGTCGACGAGCAGGACGATCAGGTAGACCTCGGGGTAGTTCGCCGTCAGCGCGTGCGCGAGGTTCTGCATCATCACCGTCTTGCCGCTCTTCGGCGCCGAGACGAGCAGCGCCCGCTGGCCTTTGCCGATCGGCGCGATCAGGTCGACGATGCGGCTGGTGATGTTCTCGTCGGACTTGATGTCGCGCTCGAGCCTGAACTGCTCCTTGGGGAAGAGCGGGGTCAGGTTCTCGAACATGATCTTGTGCTTGCTCTCCTCGGGAGTCAGGCCGTTGATCTTGTCGACCTTGACGAGCGCGAAGTAGCGCTCGCCGTCCTTCGGCACCCGGACCTCGCCTTCGACGGCGTCGCCGGTGTGCAGGTTGAAGCGGCGGACCTGGCTCGGCGAGAGATAGATGTCGTCGGTCGACGCCATGTAGCTGGCATCGGGCGAGCGCAGGAAGCCGAAGCCGTCGGGCAGCACCTCGAGCACGCCGTCGCCGAAGACCTGCTCGCCTCCCTTGGCGCGCTTCTTCATGATCGCGAACATCAGCTCTTGCTTGCGCATGCGCGCGACGTTCTCGATCTCGAGCCCTTCGCCCATCTTGATGAGCTCGGAGACGTGCAGTGCTTTCAGTTCGGAGAGGTGCATTGGAGGTGCGCAGGCGGCGCTGGAAGCTCGCTGGAGGGTGCCCGGGGCGGCGATCGGCCGGCGGGCAAGGCTGCGTCGAACGCAGCCCGGGACGTCGAAAAGCGGCGGTCGGGAGGTGAAGCGGCGAGCGCTTCGGGCCCGGGCGGCGAGCCGATCAGCCGATCACTGGGATCGACGACCGGGCGCTCGGAAGGTCGTCTCGTGCCGGAATCCGGCGTCGGCGACGCGCGGGTTCCTTCGTTGGAGGCGAATTATAGGTGAGAGTCGAGGAACGCGGTCAACTGCGCCTTCGAAAGCGCACCGACCTTGGTCGCGGCGAGCTGGCCGTCCTTGAACAGCATCAGCGTCGGGATGCCGCGGATGCCGTACTTGGCGGGAACGTCGCGGTTCTCGTCGACGTTCATCTTGGCGACGCGAAGCTTGCCGTCGTAGTCCTTCGAGACCTCGTCGAGGATCGGCGCGATCATCTTGCACGGACCGCACCACTCTGCCCAGTAGTCGACGAGCACCGGCGTGCCGGCGTCGAGAACATCGGCCTGGAACGAAGCGTCGGACGTGTGGGTGATCAGTTCGCTGCTCATCGGTTGGATCCCCGGGCTAGCACCGAAGATGGAGACGCGACTTGCGTCTGCAAGGTGCATCGAAGGCACAATCATTGTGACACAAGCACCTCGCGAGCAAGGTGCCAGAGTCTCCCTTCTCCCTATGGCGACGATAGTTCTCGTTCCTCTTTCCCGCCCGGGATCGTCGCCCTGGGACAGC
>JASLGD010000196.1 GCA_030150305.1 Caldimonas sp.
ATGCCCGACCAGGGCCGCATCCGCGAGATCCGCGAGCCCATCGTCACGGTGCACCTGTACATGCCGCAGGAGTACGTCGGCCCGGTCATGACGTTGGCCAACCAGAAGCGCGGCGAGCAGAAGAACATGGCCTACCACGGCCGTCAGGTGCTCATCACCTACGAGATGCCGCTCGCCGAGATCGTCCTCGACTTCTTCGACAAGCTAAAAAGTGTCTCGCGCGGCTATGCGTCGATGGACTACGAGTTCAAGGAATACCGCGCCGCCGACGTCGTCAAGGTCGACATCCTGCTCAACGGCGACAAGGTCGACGCGCTCGCGATCATCGTCCACCGCAGCCAGGCCCAGTTTCGCGCGCGCGCGATCGTCGCCAAGATGCGCGAGCTGATCGCGCGGCAGATGTACGACGTCGCAGTGCAGGCGGCGATCGGGGCCAACATCATCGCGCGTGAGACAATCAAGGCGCTGCGCAAGAACGTGATCGCCAAGTGCTACGGCGGCGACATCACGCGCAAGAAGAAGCTCCTCGAAAAACAAAAGGCCGGCAAGAAGCGCATGAAGCAGATCGGCTCCGTCGAGGTGCCGCAGGAAGCGTTCCTGGCCATCCTGCAGGTGGAAGACTGATGGGATTGCTCACCGCGGCGCTCTACGCGTGCCTCGCCGTCTATGGCCTGGGCTGGTACTTCAACCGCTGGTCGGGCAACTTCTCCCTCCTGCTCTTCATCCTGACGGTCGTCACGTTCCTGTACTGGCTCGCCGAGCGCTTCTACTTCGCGCCGCGCCGGCTCGCCGCGGTGGCGACCTTCGAGCAGCAGGACGCGGCGCGGCGCGAGAGCCTGGCGCGCCAGGGCATCACCCGCGTCGACGACAACGTCGCCGCGACGCGCCAGGCGCTGCTGCTGCAGCCGTGGTGGCTCGACTGGACCGCCGGGCTCTTCCCGGTCATCCTCGTCGTCTTTCTCCTGCGCTCGTTCCTCTTCGAGCCGTTCAAGATCCCGTCCGGGTCGATGATGCCGACGCTGCTCGTCGGCGACCTCATCCTCGTCAACAAGTTCCACTACGGGATCCGGCTCCCGGTGATCAACAAGAAGATCATCGCCAACCACGACCCCGCGCGCGGCGACGTGATGGTGTTCCGGTTCCCCAAGGATCCGAGCACCGACTACATCAAGCGCGTCGTCGGCCTGCCTGGCGACGAGGTCGTGTTCCGCAACCAGCAGCTCTTCCTCAACGGCCAGCAGGTGCCGACCACGCCGCTGCCGCCGCCCGGCTTCTACGACGAAGAAGCACGTCGTTACTCGCCCGAGTTCATCGAGAAGCTCGGCGATGTCGAGCACAGGATCCTCATTAATCCTCAGTCTGCGCAGTTTTGGAAAAGCCAGGAGGACAACCAGTTTCCTTTCCGTGAGAACTGCCGCTACAGTGCCGACGGCGTCACCTGCAAGGTGCCGCCGGGCAACTACTTCATGATGGGCGACAACCGGGACAACTCGCTCGATTCGCGCTACTGGGGCTTCGTCCCCGACCAGAACATCGTCGGCAAGGCATTCCTGATCTGGATGAACTTCGGCGATCTGAAGCGGATCGGGTCGTTTCGGTAAGGCGGCAGCCGTCGCCGGAGAGGCGGGAAGGGGCGGATGATCGGCAACGCAGGCCGCCAGCGCGGCGTCACCCTGTTCGGGCTCCTGTTCTGGGCCGTCATCGTCGGCTTCCTGGCGCTCATCGGCATGCGAGTGCTGCCAGCGGTCAACGAATACTTCACCATCAAGCGGACGGTCAACAAGATCGCCACCGAGGGCTCGACGGTCGCCGAGATCCGGAGTGCCTTCGACAGGCAGAAGGACATCGAGTACTCGATCGTCTCCATCACCTCGAAGGACCTTGTCATCACCAAGGAAAACGAGAAGGTGGTCGTATCCTTCGCGTACGACAAGGAAGTGGAACTTGTGAAGCCCGTCTTCCTTCTCATCAAGTTCGAGGGCCGGTCGAACTAGCGTCGCGGCCCGTCGTTTTGCCCGGAGCCGTTTCTCACGCATGGATCCCCGCCTCGTCGCTCTCCAGCAGCGCATCGGCCACCGCTTCAGCGACCCCGCTCTCCTCGAACGGGCGCTCACCCACCGAAGCTTCGGCGCCGACCACAACGAGCGCCTCGAATTCCTCGGCGATGCCGTCCTCAGCCTCGTCGTCTCGAGCCTGCTCTTCGATCGCCTCGGCGACTCCGACGAGGGCGACCTGACGCGGGTGCGCGCGCATCTCGTCCGCGAGGACAGCCTCTACCGCGCCGCGCTCCAGCTCGGCTTGCCCGAGTCGCTGCGCCTCGGCGAAGGCGAGGCGCGTGGCGGCGGCGCGATGCGCTCGTCGATCCTCGCCGATGCGCTCGAGGCGCTGATCGGCGCGACCTTCCTCGACGGCGGCCTGCAGGCGGCGCGTCGGCTCGTCCATACCCTGTTCGGCGAGGTCATCGAGACGACCGAGGTCGGCAGCTGGGCGAAGGACGCCAAGACCGAGCTGCAGGAGTGGCTGCAGGCCCGCCGCATCCCGGTGCCGACCTACCGCATCCTCGCGACCCGCGGCCAGGCGCATGCACAGACGTTCGAGGTCGAGTGCGCGGTGCCAGCGCTGAGCCTGCAGGAGACCGGCGAGGGCAAGTCGCGCCGCGCCGCCGAGCAGGAAGCGGCCCGCCGCATGCTCGACGCGCTGCGCGCGAGCGACCAGCCGGGGAGCCCGCTGCGGTCCTGATGGCGAGCGACGCGCCGGCGCCTGCTCGGCAGCGCTGCGGCCTGGTCGCGATCGTCGGCCGTCCCAACGTCGGCAAGTCGACGCTGATCAACGCGCTCGTCGCGCAGAAGATCAGCATCACGTCGAACAAGGCGCAGACGACCCGGCACCGGATCACCGGCGTTCGCACCGTCGGCTCGAGCCAGTTCGTCTTCGTCGACACGCCCGGCTTCCAGACGCGGCACGCCGCGGCGCTGAACCGGTCGCTGAACCGAGCGGTCACCGGCACGCTCGCCGACGTCGACGTCGTCCTCCTCGTCGTCGAAGCCGGCAAGTGGGGCGCGCAGGACGCCGCGGTCCTCGCGCTCGTCGACCCGGCCAAGCCCGTGCTCCTCGTCGCCAACAAGCTCGACCTCGTCGGTCGCCGCGGCGATCTCGCGCCGTGGCTGCAGCAGATGCAGGGGCGGTATGCGTTCGCCGAGTTCGTGCCGATGAGCGCGACGCGTCGCGCCGACGTCGACCGGCTGCTCGCGATCGTCGAGCCGTACCTGCCCGAGCAGCCGTGGTTGTACGCCGAGGACGCGCTCACCGACCGCAGCGACCGCTTCCTCGCCGCCGAGGTCGTCCGCGAGAAGCTCTTTCGCCTGACCGGCGACGAGCTGCCGTACACCTCGACGGTCGTCGTCGACCGCTTCGAAGAGGAGGGCGGGCTGCGCCGCATCGCGGCGACGATCGTCGTCGAGCGCGAAGCGCACAAGGGGATGGTGATCGGCGCCGGCGGCGAACGGTTGAAGCGGATCGGCGCCGAGGCGCGCCACGAGCTCGAGCAACTCTACGATGCACGCGTGTTCCTCGAGCTCTGGGTCAAGGTGCGCAGCGGCTGGGCCGACGACGAAGCGCACCTGCGCTCGTACGGCTATGAGTAGGCCGCCGCAGCGGCCGACGCGCGCTCGCCGCAGCGCCCGCTGAAGATGGCGAGCCGTGCCGCGCGCCACGCGCAGCTGCAGGCGTACGTCCTGCACCGCTACGACTGGAGCGAGTCGAGCGTCATCCTCGATCTGCTGACGCGCGAGCAAGGGCGGATCGCGGTCGCCGCGAAGGGTGCGAAGCGGCCGTTCTCGCAGTTGCGCAGCGTCCTGCTGCCCTTCCAGCGTCTGCACGTCTCGCTCGGCCGCGAGCCGCCCGGCGACGAATCGCGCGAGGTGCACACGCTGCGCGCCGCCGACTGGGCGGGCGGCCACGCGATGCTGACGGGCCCGGCGCTCTTCAGCGGCTTCTACGTCAACGAGCTGCTGATGAAGCTGCTCGCGCGCCACGACCCGCATCCGAAGCTGTTCGACGCCTACGGCGAGACCGTCGCCGCGCTCGGCGGCGCCGACGAGGCGGCGACGCAGACGGCGTTGCGGGCGTTCGAGATCGTGCTGCTGCGCGAGATCGGGCTGCTCCCCGACCTCGCGACCGAGACGGCGACGCGGCGGCCGGTGAGCGCGGCGCACCGGTACCTCGTGGTCGCCGACTCGGGCGTCGTCGCGGCCGACGAAGGCCGCGATGCCACCGCGAGCGGCGCCACCCTCGCGGCGCTCGAAGGTGCGCTCGCGACCGGCGACCTGCGTGCGCTGCAACGCGCCGCGAGCGCCGCGCTCGCCGAGCTGCGGCCGCTGTTGCGCGCGCAGCTTCACTATCATCTCGGCACTTCGCAGCTGCGCACGCGCCAGGTGATGATCGAAGCGCAGGCGCTCGACCGATGAACCCCCTCGTCACGACCGGAAGCGATTCGCGCCGCGCGACGACCGCGCTTTCGGTCAACGTCAACAAGATCGCGCTGCTGCGCAACCAGCGCGCGCTCGCGATCCCGAGCGTCGTCGGCCTGTCGCGGATCGCGCTCGAAGCCGGCGCGAACGGCATCACCGTGCATCCGCGGCCCGACGAGCGCCACATCCGCGCCGCCGATGTCGATGCGCTCGCGGCGCTGCTCGCCGATTGGCCCGATGCCGAGTTCAACATCGAGGGCAACCCGTTCCACAACCTGATGGCGCTGGTCCGCGCGACGCGCCCCGACCAGTGCACCTTCGTTCCCGACGCCGTCGGCCAGTCGACGTCGGACCACGGCTTCGACCTCGCTCGCGACGGCGAGCGGCTGGCGCCGCTGATCGCCGAGGTGCGCGCGCTCGGCGTGCGCGTCAGCGTCTTCATGGACGCCGATCCCGCCGCGATGGAGCGGGCGCGCGCGGTCGGCGCCGATCGGGTCGAGCTCTACACCGAGCCGTACGCGGCGGCGTTCGGGACCGCGGGCGAGGGCGCCGAGCTGGCGCGCTTTCGCGCCGCGGCGGAGGCGGCGCAGCGCGCCGGGCTCGGCGTCAACGCCGGCCACGATCTCAACCGCGACAACCTCGCCGCGTTCCTGGCCGCGGTGCCGGGGGTGCTCGAGGTCTCGATCGGCCATGCCCTGATCGCCGATGCGCTCGAGCTCGGCATGGCCGAGACCGTGCGCGCGTACCGCCGTGCGATCGAGCTGGCGCAGGCGCGATGAGACGCCCCGACACGTCCGGCGATCGCTCAAGGCGCAGCGGCCGAGCAGCGTCCATCCGCGTGCGCGGCGGACGACGATGATCTACGGCGTCGGCACCGACATCTGCGACGTCCGCCGCATCCGCGGCGTGCTCGCGCGCCGTGGCGAGGCGTTCGCCGAGCGCGTCCTCGGCGCGCACGAGATCGAGGTCTACCGCGAGCGCCGCGCGCAGCTCGAGGAGCGCGGCGTGCGCTACCTGGCGACGCGGTTCTCCGCCAAGGAGGCGTTCTCGAAGGCGATCGGCCTCGGCATGCGAATGCCGATGACGTGGCGCCGCTGCGAGATCGCCAAGCGCTCGTCGGGCAAGCCCGAGATCCGGCTGCACGGCGCGCTCGCCGAGTGGTTCGCGGCGCGCGGCCTGACCGCGCACGTCAGCGTCACCGACGAGGCCGACTACGCCGCGAGCTTCGTCGTCGTCGAGCAGGAACCAGCGCAATGACTCCCGGCCACGCCCCTGTGATCCTCGACGTCGCCGGCCTCGCGCTCGACGACGACGACCGTCGCCGCCTCGCGCACCCGCTGACCGGCGGCGCGATCCTGTTCGCACGCAACTGGCGCGACCGCCGCCAGCTCGTCGAGCTCGTCGCCGAGATGAAGTCGATCCGGCCCGACCTGCTCGTCTGCGTCGACCACGAAGGCGGCCGCGTCCAGCGCTTCAGGAGCGACGGCTTCACGCCGATCGCGCCGATGCGAACGCTCGGCGAGATGTGGATGGACGATGCGCACGGCGCGCGCGGCAGCGGCGCGATGCGCGCCATCGAGGCGGCGCGCGCCGTCGGCCACGTGCTCGGCGCCGAGCTGCGCGCGTGCGGCGTCGACCTCAGCTTTACTCCGGTGCTCGACCTCGACCACGGCGGCAGCAGCGTGATCGGCGACCGCGCGTTCCATCGCGATCCGCGCGTCGTTGCCGTGCTCGCGCAGAGCCTGATGCTCGGCCTGCTGCAGACCGGCATGGCGAACTGCGGCAAGCACTTTCCCGGCCACGGCTTCGTCCGCGCCGACAGCCATGTCGACGTCCCGGTCGACCGACGTCCGCTCGCGACCCTCCTCGCCGACGACGCGCGCCCGTACGAGTGGCTCTCCGGAACGCTCGCGAGCGTGATGCCGGCGCACGTCGTCTATCCGAAGGTCGACGACCAGCCGGCGGGCTTCTCCGAGCGCTGGCTGCGCGAGATCCTGCGCGTCGAGCTCGGCTTCGAGGGCGCGATCTTCAGCGACGACCTCAGCATGGCGGGCGCACGCCGCGTCGGCGGGGTCGAGGTCACGTACGCCGAGGCCGCGGCGCTGGCGCTGTCGGCAGGCTGCGACCTCGTGCTCCTGTGCAACCAGTCGGTCGACGGCGGGGCGGCGGTCGATGCGCTGCTCGACGAGCTGCTCGCCGCGCAGCAACGCGGCCACTGGGCCGCCGATCCGGACAGCGAGGCGCGCCGGCGCGCGCTGCTGCCGCAGACCGCACCGCTGCCCTGGGACGAGCTGATGCACGACCCGGCGTACCAGCGCGCTCTCGAGCGTCTGCCGTAGCCGGGTCGCACGCGAGCCCGGCGGCGCTCGCCGCAACGCACGCGAGCGCGGCGGCCGCTCGCCGCTGCGCTCGCGAGGCGGCGCTCAGATCCCTTGCGTCTCCTGCGCCGTGGTCTCGAACGGCAGACGCACCTGCGCGAGGTCCTTCTTCGTCTCGACCATCACCAGCGGACCTTCGTCGACCGGCGCGACCGCGACGATCTCGCGCGGAACGCGCGGCGGCGTCGGCAGCGCGGCGATCGCCGCCTGCGCGGCGGCGATCTTGCTCGCATCCGAGTTGACCCACTGCAAGCCGGCCGACTCGGCGACCGCCGCGAGCGAATCGATCGGCAGCGCGTACGGCTCGGCGCGCGCCGGCGTCGTCACCGCCGAACGCGCGGGCGATTCGCTGCGCACCGCCTCGACCTCCGCGGACCGTGGCGCGCCCGCTGCAGCCGAGCGCCAATCGCCCGCGCTCTCGAAGCCGCCGGTGACGACGCCCGGTGCAGGTTGCACCGGCTGGTCGGAAGCACGCTCGTCGCGTGCTGACGACGCGTCGTCGCGGCGCACTCGGTCGGCGCCTTGGCCGCCGCCACTCGCGTCCGCCGTCGGCGCTTCGCTGTCGGCGAAGCGACCGCCTTCGCGCGGGCCGCGGTCACGGCTGCGGTCGCGCCCGCGTCGGCGTCCATCGTCGTCGCGCTGCTCGCGCGGCGCGTCGCCGTCGCCGTGCTGCGCGCG
>JASLGD010000316.1 GCA_030150305.1 Caldimonas sp.
CGATGTGATCCCCTCGGGCGGCTCGGCGCAGTCGATCCAGCAGGTCCTCGGCAATAGCGCGGACTTCGGCGAGGTCAACTCGAGCGTGTTCATCCAGGCCGTCGCCGGCGGGTCTGCGTTGCGTGCCGTGATGGCCAACACTACCGTGGACTGGTCGCTCGTGGCACCCGAATCGGGGCCGGTGAAGATCGTTGCCGACTTCAAAGGCAAGAGCATCGGCGTCTCGAGCCTCGGCACCGGTGGAATCCCTTTGCTTAAGGCGTTCCTGCGTGCAAACGGACTGGACCCGGACAAGGACGTCACGATCCAGCCGGTGGGCTTCGGCGCGGCCGCGCTGCAGGCGCTGAACTCGGGCCGCGTCGACGGTCTGATGTACTGGGCGTCGGCGATCGCGAGCTTCGAGAGCGCCGGCGCCAAGCTGCGTTATTTCCGGGCTCCGGAATGGAAGGACTACGCGGACTTCAGCCTGATCACGCTCGACAGCACCGTCCGCGACAAGCCCGAGCTGGTCGAAGCGGTCGTACGAGGCATGGCGAAAGCGTCCTGGTTCACGGTCAGCAATCCGGAATGCGCGCGTCGGCTCTTCGCGAAGCGCTTTCCGGATCTTGCCGCCAAGTCGGGAGACGATGCCGCCAAGACTGCATTCGACCTGAGGCAGATCAATGTCGGCGTCCAGAGCATGCAGGAGGTGCGCGAGCTCGGCGGCGGCAAGGCCTGGGCAACAGCACCTGCGCGCGGTTACCAACGCATGCAGCAGTTCATGGTCGACAACAAGGTCATCGACAAAGGCGCCCCGGCGAACGCACTTGTGCCGTCTTCACCAACGATTCTGGAGAAGGCGAACGCGTTCGACCACGACCGCATCAGGCAGGCGGCCCTCTCCTGCGCCGGAGCGTGACCGAGGAGGCGTAGTGAGTTCAGGCCGGCCGAGCGGATCCGCGGAAGCAAGCGGCGCGCTCGTGCGCGCGCGCCAGGTCGGCATGACATACCGCGCGCGCGACGGCACATCGACGATTGCCCTGCAGGACGTCACGTTCGACATCGCCGACGGCGAGTTCGTCACGCTCCTCGGCCCGAGCGGGTGCGGTAAGAGCACCCTGCTTCGCATCCTCACGGGAACGCTCGCGCGCACCGCGGGCGAGCTCCTGATGCGCGACGAGCTGATGGAAGGTCCGCGCCGGGAAATCGGGCCGGTGTTCCAGAGCCCGGTGCTCCTACCCTGGCGACGTGTCCTCGACAATATGCTGTTGCCACTCGAACTCCAGCATGGCTCGCGCCGCGGAGCGTGGCGCGCAGCTGCCGAGGAGAAGGCGCGCGCGTACCTGCGCCTGGTCGGTCTTGAGAGATTCGAGCAGCGCTACCCCCACGAGCTTTCCGGCGGCATGCAGCAGCGTGCGGCGATCGGTCGCGCGCTGATCCGCGATCCGGCGATCCTGCTCATGGACGAGCCGTTCGGCGCGCTCGACGCGATGACCCGCGACCTTATGAACCTGGAGCTGCTGCGCATCTGGTCGGCTGGCAGCGCGACGGTGGTGCTCGTCACGCACAGCATCGCCGAGGCGGTGTTTCTCGCGGATCGAGTGTTCGTCATGACACCACGACCCGGAAGGCTGAGCGAGGTGATCACCATCGACCTCCCCCGCCCACGGGGGCTCGAGCTGGTGAACTCGCCCGAGTTCGGCGCGTACGTGTCGCGCATTCGCCGTCATTTCGAAACCGGCGCGATGGCCGCATGACTGCACCCGCGCAGATCGATCACCAAGGGCGCGAACCGGCGCCGACGGTCCACCGCATCGAGAGCGAATCGGCGATTCGGGACAAGCGCGACGGAGCCGCGCTGGCCGGACCAGCGCTCCTGGTCGCGCTCCTGCTTGGCTGGGAACTCGTCGTGCGGGGCTTCAACGTGCCGATGCTGCTGATGCCGCCGCCGAGTGCCGTCGCCGGTGCGCTCTGGCGCGGACTCGTCTCCGGCACGCTGCTGCATCACCTCGGCGTGACCTTGTTCGAGACCGTGGCCGGGTTCCTGCTCGGGGCCGTGGGCGGACTCGTGCTCGGCGCGTTGATCGCGCAGTCGGCACGCCTCGAACGTCTGGTGTACCCGTACGTCGTCGCGTTTCAGACCGTGCCGAAGGTGGCTCTCGCGCCGCTTATCGTCATCTGGTTCGGCTTCGGCTTGTCGGCGAAGGTGGTCATCGCCGCGACGATCGCGTTTTTTCCAGTGCTCGCGAACACGGTCGTTGGCTTGCGCGCAGTGCCCGCCGACCAGCTCGAGCTCATGAGGGCGTTCCTGGCGACCAAACCGCAGACGCTCTGGAAGCTCCGCGTTCCCCAGGCGCTTCCCTACGTGCTCGTCGGGCTCGACGTCGCCGCGGTACTGGCGGTGATCGGCGCCGTTGTCGGCGAGTTCGTGAGTGCCAAGGAAGGGCTCGGCTTCTACATCCTGCAGGCGGGGTTCGCGCTCGACACGCCGGGTGTGTTCGCTGCGCTCGTACTGCTCGCTGCGATGGGGATCGCCATCCACCTCGGCATGCGCGCGCTGCGGCGCCGCCTGCTGCACTGGGCCCCCGAGACCGAGCCGCTCAATTTGAACGGGTGACCCGATGAATTCACCTCGACGTTGGCCTAATGGTGCCGCCGTGAGCCAGGTGTGCATCACGCGAACTACACGTGACCTCGACGCCGTGCTCGACTTCTACCAAGGCGGTGTCGGTTTGCAGGTGCTGTATCGCTTCGGTGGCGAGAGCGGACCTGCCGGTGCGATGCTGGGCCTGCCCGGCGCCGGTCACCATCTGGAACTCCTGCGCACCGCGGACGCGAGCGGCCCGCCGAACAAGCACCACGTGCTGGTGCTGCACATGCCGGAGCGGCGAGACGTCGATGCGCTCGCCGAGCGCCTGCGCCGGCACGGCTGCGCACCGGTCGCGCCCGCCAACCCGTGGTGGGCCGACAAGGGCGTGGTCTTCGAAGACCCCGATGGCTGGCCGGTGGTGTTGAGCCATGGCGACGGTCTCCAGACCCCCGACGACGCGAAGGGAACGACCCTATGAGCACCGAACCCGTGCAGATCAAGACTTCCGATGGGCACACCGTCCATGGTGCCCTCGCCCGCGCTGCGACACCCGATGCACCGGCGATCGTGCTGATCCACGAATGGTGGGGGTTGCTCGACGAAACCCGCGCGCTGGCAGCGAGGCTTGCCGGACAGGGCTACACCACCATCGCGGTCGATCTCTACGACGGCCGCTCGACACAGAACGCCGAGGAGGCCGCCGCCCTCATGAACGCGCTCGATCCGCAGCGGACGACGGCGACAATCGTGGCGTGGGCGTCCTGGCTGCGGCAACGTGGCGCGCACAAGGTTGCAACGCTCGGGTTCTGCATGGGCGGAACCTGGTCAATGAACGCATCGCTTGCGACCGCGATCGATGCGACCGTCGTCTTCTACGGCTGGGTCGTCCAGGCTGCGGCCGATTTGAAGGCGCTCAAAGGAGGCGTCCTCGCGCATTTCGGCGCCAAGGACGAATTCGTGCCGCGAGATTCCGCGGCCCGCCTCACCGCAGAGCTGTTGGAAGCTGGCGTACCGAACGAGGTGCACGTCTACGATGCGGGGCACGCGTTTGCGCGCGAAGGGGGCCCGCACTACGACGAAGTCGCCGCCCGACAGGCGTGGGAGCGCACGTACGCATTCCTCCGGCGGCATCTGTTGCCGCCGGTCGATGCGCAGACACAGCTTCCCACCAGTCGCCGGGCGAGCTTTTCCGAGATCCCGGTGATCTCGATTGCGGCGCTCGGCCGCGGCGATGCGGAGGAGGCGCGCACGGTGGACGCCGTCCGGCGTGCCAGCGAGGAGGTCGGCTTCTTCTATGCGGTCGACCACGGCGTCGATGCATCGCAGCTTCAGGGGATCCTCGAGCAGGCCAGGCGCTTCTTCGCGCTGCCCCTCGAGGAGAGGCTGAAGGTGCATCTCTCGCACTCGTCCACCTTTTCGGGCTTCCTTGCAGCCGGCGAGCGCGGACTGAACCAGCAGCGTCCACGCGACCTGCTCGAGGCCTACAACGTGTGCGAGGAACGCGGAGCCGACGATGCTTACGTCCAGGCCGGCATCCCGCTGTACGGCGCGAATCCCTGGCCCGACCTGCCGGGCTTCAAGG
>JASLGD010000318.1 GCA_030150305.1 Caldimonas sp.
CCCTGGAACCCCCAGTAGCCGAGAAACGCCGCGCACAGCGCGAGCGAGGTCGAACCCGCAGAGCACAGTCCCTGGACGGCACCCGGCACCTGCGGCGCCGGCGACTGCGTCCGCTCGCTCTGCTGCTCGCGTTCGGGGTGCGACATCGCCGCAGTCTAGCCGTCGCGCGCGCGGGGACGAATGAACACCGGCGCTGCACGACGCGCTCGCCGCGGCGGCCAGCGCGTCACGGCCACAGCGGCGCGCCCTCCAAGCCCTCCGTCTCGGGCAGGCCGCAGAGGAGATTGGCGTTCTGCACCGCCTGGCCGGCGGCGCCTTTCCCGAGGTTGTCGACGACGCCCATGGCGACGACGAGATCGCGCTTCGGGTCTGCGGCGTAGCTGATCAGCGCGAGGTTGGACCCCAGCGCCCACTTGGTATGCGGCGGCCGGTCCAGCGTGCGAACGAACGGCCGCTGCGCGTAGAAGCGTCTGGCCTCGCCGAGGCACTCGTCCGTGGTCACTCCGCGGCGGCTGCGGCAGTAGATCGTGGCGAGGAGGCCGCGCGTCATCGGCACCAGGTGCGGCGTGAACACCAGTCCGCGCGCGGAGCCGCCGTTCGAGATCGCCTCGATGGTCCGCGCGATCTCCGGCAGATGGACGTGCTCGAGCACGCCGTACGGCGAAAGGTCCTCGTTCACCTCGGCGTAGCCGAACCTGTTCTCGCCGCCGCCTCGGCCGGCCCCCGAGACGCCCGTCTTGGCGTCGACCACGATGTTGCCGGGCTCGATGAGCGCGCCGGCCAACAGCGGTGCGAGCGCGATCAGCGTTGCCGCGGGGAAACAGCCGGGGTTGGCGACGCGGGATGCCGAGCGAATCCGATCGGGCCAGACGTCCGCCAACCCGTAGGCCCAGCCTTCGGCGTCGCGGTGGTCGCCGCCGAGGTCGACGATCCTGACGGTCCTCGGCACGCGGGCCAGCGCCTCGGACGATGCGCCCGTGGGCAGCGACGCGAAGAGCACATCGAGCTTCGGCAACGCGCCCGGGTCCCACTTCTCGATCACGAGATCCGCGAGCTTGGCCGGCGCTCCGGGATAGCGTTCCAGCAGCGGGCTGCCCGCGCTTCCTTCGCCGGCGGCGTACACGAGCTCGAACGACGGGTGCGCGGCGATGAGCCGCATCGCTTCGCCCCCGCCATACCCGCTGATCCCGACGATGCCGACGCGGATGCTCATGATGTTGGCCTGCTGCTGATGCGTCGGCGCGAGTGTAGAGAAGCGAGCGGATCGCAGGCTCCGCATGCCGTTCGCAGTCCCCGCCCGTCAGACCGCCAACAGAGACGGCGTGCTCGTCGACCGGGCCGCGCTCGACGTCCCGATCCCGAAGACGCTGCTCGCGACAGCCGACCCCGTGATCGACCGGAGGACCCGTCGAGCGGCCTCAGGGCGAGCCGAGCATGCTCACGTGCGCGGCGACGATTCGCCAGCCGTCCGCCGTCCGAACCCACGTCTGACTCTGCCGGCCGGTGCGGTCGCCGCGGCGGAACTCGAGGTTCGCGGTCGCGAAGTCGCTGCCGAAGGTCGTGATCACGGTCTTCAGCACCTCGCGCGCGAGCCCCTGCGCCGGCCGCCCGGCGCGAAACGCGGCGATCGCCGCGTAGCCGTAGAGGTTCTCGCTCGCTCCGTAGCGAAGCACGTGCGGGCTGTTCCAGAAGAGCTCGTCGAGCACGGCGACGTCGTTGCCGGTGAGCGCCTTCTCGTAGCGTGCGAGCTGCGTGGCGACCTCGGCGACGGTCGCGGCGTCGTTGATCTCCATCGCTAGTGGACCTGCGGCGTGTTGACCCAGAGCACCCGCGCCCGGCCCGGGCCGACGTTGCGGTAGCCGTTCGTGAGGTGGTTCTTGAAGAAGAACGAGTCTCCGGCCGAAAGCGAATACGACGTCGTGTCGATCGTCAGCTCGATCTGGCCCTCGATCACGTAGCCGACGGTCTCGCCCTGGTGCGTGATCGGGTCGTGCTTGTGTGCCGCCGGCTCGACGACATGGATGTTGCACTCGAGCAGGTTGCCGGCCGCGAACGGAACGAGCCGCTCGTAGGCGACGCCGCTGCCGTTGCGGAGGGGATCCGAAGTGACGAGCGAGCGCTGCCCGGCGCGCAGGATGAGGCCCGGCGAGCTGAGATCGGAGCCGAAGAACGAAGCCATGTCGCGCTCGAGCGCGGCGACGAGCCGCTGCAGCATCTGCAGCGACGGCACCACGCGGCCGCTCTCGATCTTCGAGACCATGCTCTCGGTGCAGCCAACCTTCTCGGCGAGCTCGCGCATCCGGATCCCGGCGAGCAGTCGCGCGTGCTTGACGCGCGCCCCGATCTGCAGGCCGTCGGCGCCGGCCGCGCCGTTGCCGCTTGGCCGCGCCTCGCTTTGCGTGCTGCGGCGCGCCTTCTTTGCAGCCGGCGCGCGCGCCTTGCCGCCCGGCTTTGCAGGCGCAGTCGATTCCGTCTTTCTGGCCAAGGCGTTCAAGAATACCGTCAGCGCCCGTGCTGCAGGTACGGTTGGGTCAGCGCTGCGGGAGGCGACTGGCGGCCCACCAGACCGGCGACCGCGAGCAGCGCCATCACGTACGGCAGCATGATCAGCAGCGCGGTCGGCACCTCGACGCCGAGCGCCGGCAACTGGAATTGCAGTGCCGTCGCTGCACCGAAGAAGACGCACGCGAACACGGTGCGGCCGGTCTTCCAGTTGCCGAAGATGACCGCGACGAGCGCAAGATAGCCGGCCCCGTTCGTCATTCCTTCGGTGAACGTGTGGATGTCGCCGAGCGAGAGGAACGCGCCGCCGAGCGCCGACATCGCGCCCGTGAAGAGGACCGCGCCGATGCGCACGCGCGGCACCGAGCCGCCCGACTTGTCGAGCGCCGCGGGCTCGGCACCTGCGGCATGGATCGCGAGGCCGACGGCCGTGCGGCGCAGGACGACGGCGATCGCACCGGCGATGGCGAAAGCGACGTAGAGGAGCCAGCTCTGCTGCAGCATCGGACCGATGAAGGGAACGTGCTCGAGCCCGGGCGGTGCCCACGTCGCGAGGCCCGGGATCTGCACGCGCGAGCGGAGGCCGACCAGCTCGCGGTAGGCGAACGTCGTCGCGCCGAGCACGAGGATGTTGATGCCGATGCCGCTCACGATCTGGTTGGCGCGCATGCGAACGCTCAGCCACGCCTGCAGCGCGGCGATGGGCAGCACGGCGACGACGGCGATCGCGAGGCCGATCAGCGGGTGGCCGGTCCACAGCGACCCCATCGCGCCGGCGAACGCTCCCATCAGCATCATCCCCTCGAGACTCAGATTGAGGACGCCGGCGCGCTCGCTCACCAGCTCGCCGAGCGCGGCGAACAGCATCGGCATCGCGAGCCGCAGGCTCGAGCCGACGAAGAGGCCCCAGACCGCGAGCGTCGACGTGTCCATCTCAGATCGGCCGGCTGCGTTGCAGCCACCAGGCGCTCCCGGCGAGCAGCAGGATCACGAGGCCCTGGATCACGAGCACGATCGCGCTCGGCACGCCGGCCGAAAGCTCGAGCGCGATCCCGCCGGAGCGAAGAAAGCCGAACAGCAGCGCGCTCGCGAGCACGCCCTTCACCGTGCCGCGCGCGAGCAGCCCGACGACCAGGCCGTCGATCCCGTAGCCGGACGGGAAGCGCGCCTTCAGCGCGAGCTGCTCGCCCTGCAGCATGAACCCGCCCGCGAGCCCTGCGAAGGCGCCGGCGATGAACATCGCGAGCACGATCGTGGCGCCGATCGGCATCCCGGCGCGGCGTGCGGCCGCGGGGTTGAGGCCGACCGCGCGCAAGCGGAGCCCGAACAGCGATCGGGCGAGGACCACGGCGACGATCGCGCCGAGCAACAGGAGCACGACGACGCCAGCGTGCAGCGGCATGTCGAGGCCGAACGCGAGCTGCGGGATCTGCGTCGGCACCGGCACCTCGAGCGACTCGGGCAGCGTCGCGCTGTCGGTCATCGGCTGGCGGAGCAGGGCGGTCGACTGCACGCAGCCGTAGAGCACCCAGACGCCGATGAACGAGAGCAGCAACGTGCTGATGACTTCGTTGGTGCCGATCCGCACCTTGAGCGCGCCGGCGACGCTGCCCCACACGCCGCCGGCGACCGCCGCGGCCGCGAGCGGCACGATCCACGCGAGCGGCCCCGGCAGCCGCGCCGCCCCGCCGTAGAGGCACACGGCCGTGCTGACGATGCCGCCCATGGCGATCTGCCCCTCGCCGCCGACGTTGGTCAGGTTCGCGCGGTGCGCGACGATGAAGCCGAGTCCGACGAAGCCGAGCGCGACCGCGCGGTTGAGCGAGGCACCGATCGCGTACGCCGATCCCCACGCGCCATCGGCGAACGCCGCGATCGCCGCAGGCAGTGCGATGCCGGCGGACGCAACGAGCGCGAGACCGCCGAGCAGCGCGAGCACGACGGCGCCGACCGGCACCCAGAGCTCCGACGAGAAGACGCGCATCGCGGGCCGCGCGGCGGCAAGTGACGTCATGCCGCGTGGCCCGCCATCCAGGCACCGATGCGCGGCCGGCTCTCGGGCGCTGGCTTGCACTCGCCCATGACGCGGCCGCGGTACATGACGAGCAGTCGGTCCGCGACCGCGAGCAGCTCGTCGAGCTCCGACGATGCGAGGAGCACGGCGACGCCGCGCTCCGCCGCGGCGCGGATCTGCGCGTAGATCGCTTCCACCGCGCCGACGTCGAGCCCGCGCGTCGGCTGCGCGGCGACGAGCAGCCGCAGGTGCGGCAACGAGAGCTCGCGCGCGAGCACCGCCTTTTGCTGGTTGCCGCCCGAGAGCGACGAGAACGGCACGTCCGGCCCGGCGGCCCGGATGTCGAACGCTCGCATCCGTTCGCGCGCCTGCGCCGCGAGCGCGGCGCGGTCGACGATTCCCCAGCGGCGAAACTGCTGCAACGTGCTGAGCGCGAGGTTGACTGCGACCGACATCGCCGGCACGCAGCCTTCGCGATGGCGGTCTTCGGGAACGACGCCGACGCCGGCGGCGGTGAGCGCCTTCGGCGGCCGGTTGGTCATCGCCTGCCCGGCGACGCGAAAGCCGCCTTCGCTCGCGGCGGTCGCGCCCGAGAGCACGGCGACGAGCTCGCTTTGCCCGTTGCCCTCGACGCCGGCGATCCCGACGATCTCGCCGCGGCGGACGGCGAAGGCCACGCCCTCAAGCCGGCGCACGCCGTTGGCGTCGCGCAAGCCGAGGCCTTCGACTTCGAGCACGACCTCGCGCGCCGAGCCGGCGCTCGCAACGGTTGGCGCCGATGGCGCGGTGCCGCCGACGGACGCGCGCGGCGCCGGCGCGGCCGTGGCGAGATCGCGCTGGATCATCGCGCGCACGAGCCGGTCGATGTCGTCGGCGGGCGCGTCGGAGCGGGCGACGACGCGGCCGTGGCGAAGAACGGTGACGCGATGCGCGGTGCGGCGGATCTCGGCGAGCTTGTGGGTGACGAGGACGATGCCGCAGCCGCTCGCCGCGACCCGCTCGCAGACCTGGAGCAGGCCGTCGATCTCCTCGGGGAGCAGCACCGCAGTCGGCTCGTCGAGGACGAGCAGACGAGGACGCCGCATCAGGCACTTGACGATCTCGACGCGCTGCCGCTCGCCGACCGAGAGATCGTCGACGATCGCGCGAGGCTTGAGCGCGAGGCCGAACGTCTCCGACAGCCGCGCGATGTCGAGTGCGAACTCGTCGCGACGGAGAAAGCCGCGCGCCTGGCCGAGCAGCAGGTTGTCGACGACGCTCAAGTCGCCGACGAGGCTGAAGTGCTGGTGCACCATCGCGACGCCGGCGGCGAGCGCGTCGGCCGGACCGCCCGGCCGATACGGCGCGCCGCCGAGGCGCATGCTGCCGGCGTCGGCGCGGTGAACGCCGAAGACGATGTTGCACAGCGTCGACTTGCCGGCGCCGTTCTCGCCGAGCAGGCCGTGAATCTCGCCGGCGGCGATGTCGAGCGAGACGGCGTCGAGCGCAGCGAGCTCGCCGAAGCGCTTGCCGACGTTGTCGATCGCGAGCAGCGTCTCGCGTGCCTCGGGCATCAGCCTTCCAGGGTCTTGATCTTGCCGGCCCGGATCTCCTGCTCGACCTCGAGGAGCTTCTTCTTGACCTCGGGCGAGGCGTTGCACACGACCATGCCGGACGCCTGCGGTCCCATCGCGAGCCCGAACGCCTTGTAGCCCGGCTTCCACTCGCCGGCGAGCGCCTGGTCGATCGCGTACTGCAGCATGTAGCCGATGCCGGTGATGCTGTAGCCGACGTACAGAGAATCGGTGCCGCAGCGGTCGGTGTAGCTGCCGATGATGTGCGTGCCCTTCTCCTTGGCAGCCTGTTCCATCCCGCGCAGCCCGAGGTTGAGGATGTGGTAGTGGATGTCGGCGCCCTGTGCGATCGCGGCGAGCGTCGCTTCCTTGGATTTCGCGACGTCGTCGAAGTCGCCGGTGAAGTTCTGGAAGTACTTGATGTTCGGGTTGACCGACATCGCGCCGTTCTTGAACTCGGTGCCCGCGTTGACGATCGGCGGCACCTCGATGCCGCCGATGTAGCTGATCGCGCCGTTCTTCGAGAGCATGCCGGCGGCGACGCCCGCGACGTACGCGATCTCGGCCTGCTTGACGTCGTAGCCGGCGAAGTTGGGCGGCATGTCGGCGGTCTTGTTGCCGCCGATGAGCGAGAACTTCACCTTCGGGAAGCGCCGCGCGACCTTCATCTCGGCGGTCTGCACCTGGCCGGCGGCGCCGATGACGAGCTGGTTCTTCTGCGCGAGCGCGGTGAACGCCTGCTCCCAGTCGGCGTTGCTGACGTTCTCGATCAGCTGCACCTTGATCTTGTCGCCGTGCTTCTTCTGCGCGGCGACCAGGCCGTCGTAGGCGGACTCCATCCAGCCCTTGTCGCTGCGCGAGCCGGGCAGCAGCACGCCCACCGTGAGCGGATCGGCCGCGGCGACGGCGAGCGGAAGGAGCGAAGCCGCGGCGGCGCCGAGGACGGCGACGGCGCGACGGCGTGCGAGCGAGATGCGAGACATGGCAGGTCCTCCGAAGGTTGCGACGGTCGGTCGGTGCGCCGTCGTCGCGTTCCAAAGCAAGGAGAATACCAATCACGCCACTTGAACAAAATTCACGGTGGCAGACCAATTGCAAGGGAAGAGGCCGGACCACAAGGAACGCACCATGACGGCGACGAACGACGACGCTGACGGCACCGCCCAAGGGACGATCGCACCGATCGCGAGCGCCGTACGCGCCGGCCGCACCACCGCCCAGGCGGTGCTCGACGACGCGCTCGCGCGGATCGAGGCCGTCGACGACCGCCTGCATGCGTTCTGCACGCTCGACGTCGAGGGAGCGCGCGCCGCCGCGCGCGCCGTCGACGCTGCCGTCGCCGCCGGCCAACCGGTCGGCGCGCTGGCCGGGGTTCCGGTCGCGATCAAGGACCTGGTCAGCACCCGCGGCCTGCGAACGACGTTCGGCTCGCGGCTGTACGCGCACCACGTTCCCGACGAAGACGACGTCGTGGTCGAGCGGCTGCGCGCCGCGGGCGCGGTCATCGTCGGCAAGACCAACACGTCCGAGCTCGGCTACGGCGCGTTCGGCCACAACGCGCTGTTCGAGACGACGCGCAACCCGTGGCACCTCGAACGGACGTCGGGCGGATCGAGCGCGGGCTCGGCGGCCGCAGTCGCCGCCAACCTCGTGCCGCTCGCGATCGGCAGCGACGGCGGGGGATCGGTGCGCGTTCCGGCGGCGCTCTGCGGCATCTACGGCATCAAGCCGTCGTGGGGTCGAGTTCCGGTCTACCCAGGCTGCCGCGACGAGCGCCATCCCGGCATCTCGAGCTGGGAGTCGCTCGAGCACATCGGGCCGATGACGCGCACGGTCGCCGACGCGGCGCTCGCGCTCTCGGTGCTCGTCGGGCCGACGCCGCGCGACCGAGCGTCGCTGCCCGCCGAGATCGGCGACTGGACGCTCCCGCCGGCGGCAACGCTGCGCGGCGTTCGCCTCGCCTACAGCGCCGACCTCGGGCATGCCACGGTCGACGGCGAGATCCGCGCCGCGGCCGCCGACGCAGCGCGGCGACTCGCCGAGGCGCTCGGCGCGACGCTGGTCCACGCCGATCCCGGCGTCGGCGACATCGGCGCCGCGTTCGAGGCCGTCGTCGCGCTCGACACCGATCGCAGCGGCATGCGGCGCATGGCGCGCGAGCAGGGCATCGTCCTCGAAGGCTGGCTCGCCCGGCTGATCGAACGCGCATGGACCGCCGACGAGTTCACCGCCGCGACGATGGAACGCAAGCGCGTCGTCAATCGCACGTGGCGCTTCATGGAGGAGCACGACTTCCTGCTCACGCCGACCACCGCGAGCGCTGCGTTCGACCTCGGGCGCGAGGGCCCCGCCACGATCGACGGCAAGGAGGTCGCACCGACCGCCTGGCTCGCGTTCTCGGCGCTCGGCAACTTCACCGGCTTGCCGGCTGCGTCGGTCTGCGTCGGCCGCACTCGCGACGGGCTTCCGATCGGGCTCCAGGTCATGGGACGCCATCTCGACGACCTCGGCGTGCTGGCGCTCTCGGCGGCGCTCGAATCGCTCTTTCCGCCGGAGCTTCCGCCGTGCGCGATCACGCGCGAGTGGCCGCGCTGACCGCGATGCCGAACTCCGGCAAGCGCGTCCTCGCGCTCGAACCGCTCACGAGCGCGGCGTTCCGCGGCTATGGCCAGGTCATCGATCGCGACGTCGACGCCGGCGCCGGACACGCGATCAACGATGGAACGGCGTGGCGACGCAGCGGACTCGCACGCGTCGATGCCGCGGCCGGCGGACATCCGGCGATCAGCCTGGTGCAGGCCGAGCGGCGTCGACTGCCGTTTCGCCTCGAGTGCCTCGAGCGCCACGTGCTCGGCAGCCAGGCGTTCGTTCCGCTCGAAGGCGGCCGCTGGATCGTCGTCGTCGCCGCCGGCGGCGGCGAGCCGGAGCTCGAGGGCTTGCGCGCTTTCCTCGCAACGCCGCGCCAGGGCGTCGGCTACCTGCGCGGCACGTGGCATCACCCGTTGATCGCGATCGACCGCGCTGCCGAATTCGTCGTCGTCGATCGGATCGACGACGACGACGCGCAGGAGGATTGCGAGCTGCGCAGCCTCGCGACGCTCGACCTCTGGATCGACGCGTGATCAGCGCTGCATCTGCATCAAGCGCTCCATCGGCATGACGTTGTGGTCGAGATGGAACATGATCCAGAGCGAGCCGAACACGAGCAGCATGACGATCAGGAGGCCGAACGCGAGCGCCATGACGTTGTTGACGTTGTCGGGACCCGAGGTGATGTGCAGGAAGAAGACGAGATGCACCCCCATCTGCGCGATCGCCAGCACCGAGAGCGCGATCGGGATGCTCGGCTGCCAGACGAGCGCGCTCTGGGCGATGTAGAACGACACGCACGTCAGCAGCGTCGCCAGCGCGAGGCCGACGAGGTAGCCGCGGATCGCCTGCGGGATGTCGCCGGGAGCGAGGTCGTCGCCCGGCGCGATGTCGCCGTGACCGGTGTTGCCCGGCACTTCGGAGAACGAGGTACTCATTTCGGCGCCACTCCTACGAGATAGACGAGGCTGAACAGCGCCACCCAGATGATGTCCAGGGTGTGCCAGAACAGCGCGAAGCACAACAGCCGGCGGCGGATGTCGTCGCGAAAGCCCTTCGCGTAGACCTGCGCCATCATCGTCAGCAGCCAGAGCAGGCCGGCGCTCACGTGCAGGCCGTGACACCCGATCAGCGCGAAGAATCCGGACAGGAACGCGCTGCGGTCCGGTCCGGCGCCTTCGTGGATCATGGTCGCGAACTCGTGCAGCTCGATCGCGACGAAGGCGGCACCGAGGACGAACGTCGCCGCCATCGAGCCGTAGTAGAGCGCGCGATGGCGCGCCTGCGCGCCGATCCCCGCGAAGCCGCAGAACACGGTCGAGAGCAGCAGGCATGCGGTCTCGACGGCGACCGTCTTGAGGTCGAACAGCTCGCGGCCGCTCGGGCCGCCCGCGGTCGCGTCGGTGAGCACCGCATAGGTCGCGAACAGCGCCGCGAAGAGGATGATGTCGCTGATCAGGAAGATCCAGAACCCGTACGCGACGACGATCCGCTTCGACGCCCCGTGCTCGCCCTCTTCGGTGAGCGCGGCAGCGTGAGCGTGACCGCCGATCGGGGCGAGGCCGCCGACGGCGCCGCCGCCGGGATGGGGAGGCGCGACTGCGCTCACGTCGCCGGCCTCAGCGTCGGCAGCACCGCCTCGCGCGCGGCGCGGTTGGCGCGATCGACGCTTGCGACGGTCGCGGCCGGGATCACCGCCTCGTGCTCGTCGCGCCATGCGACGACGACGAACACCGCCCAGGCGCAGACGAAGCCGACGATGACGAGCCACCAGATGTGCCAGATCAGCGCGAACCCCATCGTCGCCGAGAAGAACGCGCAGATGAAGCCGGCGGCGCTGTTGCGCGGCATGTGGATGTCGCGGTACTCGGGCTCGGGCCGCAGCGCCTGCTGCTCGATCGCGGTCTGCTTGCGCATCCAGTACGCCTCGATGCCTTCGACGTCGGGCATCACCGCGTAGTTGAACATCGGCGGCGGCGACGGCGTCATCCACTCGAGCGTGCGGCCGTTCCACGGGTCGCCGGTGGCGTCGCGCAGGGCTTCACGGTGACGGATGCTCCAGACGAGCTGCACCACCTGGATCGCGACGCCGACGCCGATCAGCACGGCGCCGGCCGCGGCGACGAGCAGCCATGGCTGCCATTCGGCGACGTTGTAGTGCTGCATGCGCCGCGTCATGCCCATCAGGCCGAGCGCGTAGAGCGGCATGAAGGCGACGTAGAAGCCGACGATCCAGAACCAGAACGCCGCCTTGCCCATGCCCGGATGCAGGCGGAATCCGAACGCCTTCGGAAACCAGTATTCGTAGCCGGCGAAGAGACCGAAGACGACGCCGCCGATGATGACGTTGTGGAAGTGGGCGACCAGGAACAGGCTGTTGTGGAGGACGAAGTCCGCCGGCGGCACCGCGAGCAGGACGCCGGTGATGCCGCCGATCACGAACGTCACGACGAAGCCGAGCGCCCACAGCAGCGGCGTCTCGAACACGATCCGGCCGCCGTACATGGTGAACAGCCAGTTGTAGATCTTCACCCCGGTCGGCACGGCGATGACCATCGTCGCGATGCCGAACACGGCGTTGACGTTCGGCCCGGCGCCCATGGTGAAGAAGTGGTGCAGCCAGACCATGAAGGAGATGATGCAGATCGCCATCGTCGCCGCGACCATCGAGCGGTAGCCGAACAGCGGCTTTCCGGAGAACGTCGCGAACACCTCCGAGAAGATGCCGAACGCCGGCAGCATCAGGATGTAGACCTCGGGGTGGCCCCACGCCCAGATGAGGTTCATGAACATCATCGGGTTGCCGCCGGCCTCGTTGGTGAAGAAGTGAAAGCCGAGATAGCGGTCGAGCAGCAGCATCGCGAGCGTTGCCGTGAGGATCGGAAACGCGGCGACGATGAGCAGGTTGGAGGCGAGCGTGGTCCAGCAGAAGACCGGCATGCGCAGGTAGGTCATGCCGGGAGCGCGCACCTTGAGCACGGTCGTCACGAAGTTGACCCCCGTGAGCAACGTGCCCACCCCCGAGATCTGCAGCGCCCAGAGGTAGTAGTCGACTCCGACGCCGGGCGAATAGGCGAGCTCCGAGAGCGGCGGGTAGGGCAGCCAGCCGGTGCGAGCGAACTCGCCGATGAAAAGCGAGATGTTGACCAGCAGCGCGCCGGTCGCGGTGAGCCAGAAGCTGACGGAGTTGAGCACCGGGAACGCGACGTCGCGCGCGCCGAGCTGCAGCGGCACTGCGAAGTTCATGAGCCCGATCACGAACGGCATGGCGACGAAGAAGATCATGATCGTCCCGTGCGCCGAGAAGATCTGGTTGTAGTGCTCGGGCGGCAGGAACCCCGTGCTGCCGAGCGCGACCGCCTGCTGCGAGCGCATCAGGATCGCGTCGGCGAAGCCGCGCAGCAGCATCACGAGCGCGAGCACGACGTACATCACGCCGATGCGCTTGTGGTCGACGCTCGAGAACCATTCCTTCCAGAGGTACGGCAGGTGCCCCTTGACCACCACCCACGCCAGCACCGCCGTGATGGCGAGCGCCACCACCGCAGACGTGACCATGACGATCGGTTCGTGGAACGGGATGGCGGACCAGCTCAGCTTGCCGAACATCGCGCGGTTTCTCCTCGGCGCTGCCGCGCCCTCACTTGAACGACCTCGGGGAGGTCTCGACGGCTCCGCCGCGTTCGGTCGCCGGCCCGGGTCCGGGCGCGATCTCGTGCGTGACGACGCCGTCGAAGAGGCCGGGCGCGACCGACCCGTAGGTCGACGGCGACACCGTGCCCTGCTTGGCGAGCGCCGCGTACGCGGCGGCGTCGAGCGTCGGGCCGGCGCCGCGGGTCGACGCCGACCAGCGGGCGAAGTCCTCGACGCTGACCGAGCGCACGGCAAAGCCCATGTCCGAGAAGCCGTCGCCGCTGAAGTGGGCCGACATGCCGCGGAACGTGCCCGCCTCGTCGGCCCTCAGGTACAGCTGCGTGCGCATCCCGTTCATCGTGTAGATCATGCTGCCGAGCTGCGGCACGAAGAACGTGTTCCAGACGCTCGCCGACGTGAGCGAGAAGTGCAGCGGCACGCCGGCCGGCACGACGAGCTGGTTGACGGTCGCGACTCCCTCGCGCGGATAGATGAACAGCCACTTCCAGTCGAGCGACACCGCCTGGATCTCGAGCGGCTCGCGCCGCGTCGACGACGGGTGCGGCTCGATCGGCTGGGCCGGGTCGATCGCATACGAGCCGAGCCACGCGACACCGCCGAGCAGGATGATCACCATGACCGGGATCGACCAGACCACGAGCTCGATCGCACCCGAGAACTCCCAGTCGGGCCGATAGCGGGCGCGGGTGTTGGAGGCGCGGAACCACCAGGCGAACGCGAACGTCGCCAGGATCGTCGGCACGCCGATCGCGAGCATGATCGCGAGCGAGTCGATGAGGATCGTGCGGTCGGCGCGGCCGACCGGTCCGCGCGGGTCGAGCACCTCCCAGCTGCAGGCGGTCAGCGCCAGCACGGGAAGGGCCAGGCAGCACCAGCGAAGCGGTGAACGAAGCGAGATCGCGTTGCAACGACGCCGCGTGACCTCGAACGAGCGACCTGCGATGCCCATCGAATGGCGCGCTGGGCGCGCTTCGTCCCGGGAGGCGCCAGCATACGCCTGCTTCCTCGGCTCGGGCGGCCGGCCCGAAACCTGCGACGCTCGCGTCGGATCGGGGATCGACGCCTCGGCGCGCCGAGACAGTGAGGTGGGCGATGAGTACGTCGAGAGAGTCGGCCGTCGCGGTCTACGACCGAGAGCTGTGCCTCCTCAGCGCCGCGTGGGCATCGGGCGATCCGAAGCAATCCGTGCTGCGCGCTGTCGAGACGATCGCCGTGAATCGCATGGAGATCTCGGTCTTCAGCGTCAGCAAGCGCCTGCACGGTCTGGATCTGGAGCGCATCTACTGCTCGAGGCCCGACGTTTTCCCGATCGGTGCGCAGAAGAGCAAACGGCAGACGAGCTGGGCGGATCGGGTGCTGCGCGACGGCCAGGTGTTCGTCGGCGAAGGGGCTCTGGAGATGGCTGCCGCGTTCGACAGCCAGGAGATGTCGAACGCGGGTCTCGGCTCGATCATCAACGTTCCGATCGTCGTCGGGGGAACGTGCGTCGGCGTGCTGAACTTCGGCCGCGAGAGCGAGCGCGTCTCCGCTGGCGAGGTTCTGCTCGGCCGCTTTCTGGCGATCGCGGTGACTCCGCTGTTCGTCGAAGCGGCGCAGGCCTAGCGCGGCCCGCGTCGCGACGGGCGCGATGGCGGCGACGCGAGCGACGCACCGCGATGCGGCGGCGCGCACCGCGGTGGCGCATGCGTGGTCGCGCAAGCTCCGCAGCGCGTTCGATCCGTTGCGGTGCACCCGACCCGCGGCGCGCCGCGGGTCGAGGCGCCGCGTCGGCATGCTCTTTGCGTCCTCGAGCGCGCGACTTCCTCGCTCCTGCCGCTCCGTGAACGACCTCCCGGCTCCCGTCCTCGCAACGGCCGGGTCGCGCGCCGTGAGCGCCGTCGCCGAAGCCGCGACCGGCGAAGCGGCGCCGCGGACGCGGCCGCTGCTGCGCTGCCGCCGCGTCTCCAAGCGCTTCGCCAACGGCACGCTCGCGCTGCGCGACGTCGACCTCGAGATCGGCGAGCACGAGTTCCTCGCGCTGCTCGGGCCCTCGGGGTGCGGCAAGAGCACGCTGCTGAAGCTCGTCTCCGGGCTCGGCGAGCCGTCGGCGGGCGAGATCGACTGGCCGACGAGCGCCTACGACGCGAGCGGTCATGCGCGGCCCGATCTCTCGTTCGTGTTCCAGGAGCCGACGCTCCTGCCATGGTCGACGGCGCTCGGCAACGTGGCGCTGCCGCTCAAGCTCGCCGGCGTCGATCCCGACCAGCGCCGCGCGCGCGCGAGCGAGGCGCTCGCCGCGGTCGGCCTCGCGAGCTTCGCTGGCGCGTACCCGCGCGAGCTCTCGGGCGGCATGAAGATGCGCGTCTCGATCGCGCGCGCGCTCGTCACGCGGCCGCGGATCCTGCTCATGGACGAGCCGTTCGCCGCGCTCGACGAGATCACGCGCTCGCGCCTCAACGACGACCTGCTCGCGCTCTGGCGCCGCGATCGCTTCACGGTCGTCTTCGTCACCCACTCGGTGTACGAGAGCGTCTTCCTCGCCGAGCGCATCGTCGTGATGGCGGCGCGGCCCGGCCGCGTCGCGGCGGACCTCGACGTCGGCGAGCCGTATCCGCGGCCCGCCGCGTACCGCACATCGCCGGTCTATGCGGCGCACTGCGAGCGCGTCTCGGCGGCGCTCGAAGCGGCGATGGCGTCGCGCCGGCTCGGATGACGGCGACGCTGCGCTCGGCGGCCGCGGCGCGCGTCGACGCCGCCGCACCGGAGGTCGCCGGCTCGACGACGGGCGCGCCGCCGAGCGCCGGCGTGCTCGACGACGACG
>JASLGD010000324.1 GCA_030150305.1 Caldimonas sp.
GCGCCGCGGGCCTCGACACGATCGACGCCGGCTCGGTGCGCATCGACGGCGTCGACGTCCACGCGCTCGACGAGGCGGCACAGGCGACGTTCCGCAGCGACCACCTCGGCTTCGTCTTCCAGGCGTTCCACGTCCTGCCGCATCTGACCGTCGGCGCCAACGTGGCGCTGCCGCTGCTGTTGCAGCGCCGGCCGGACCCGCAGCGCGTGCACGCGGTGCTCGAGGCCGTCGGCCTCGGCGGCTTCGAGGCGCGGCTGCCGCAGACGCTCTCGGGCGGCCAGCTGCAGCGCGTCGCGATCGCGCGCGCGCTCGTCCATCGACCGCGGCTCCTGCTCGCCGACGAGCCGACCGGCAACCTCGATCCGGCGACCGCCGAGCGCATCCTCTCGCTCCTCGTCGAGCAGGTGCGCGCGCACGGCGCGGCGTGCCTGCTCGCGACGCATTCGCAGGCCGCGGCTGCGCGCGCCGATCGCAGCGTGACCTTGACTCCGGCCGGGATCGTCGCGTGAGCGCCGCCGCACGGCCGCTGCGAAGGCGGCGTTGCGTCGCGCTCGGCAGCACCGGCCGCAGGCCGGGGGTGCAGCGGTGAACGTCGCGCTGCTGCGCCAGCTCTCGTGGCCCGAGCTTCGCCACCATCCGTGGCGCCACTTCGCCGCGCTGCTCGCGGTGACGCTCGGCGTCGCGCTCGCGTTCTCGGTCCACCTCATCAACGCGTCGGCGCTCGCCGAGTTCGGCGCCGCGGTGCGCGCGATCAACGGCGACGCCGACCTCGAGATCGTCGGCCCGCGCAGCGGCTTCGACGAAGCGACGTACGCGAGCGTCGCCACCACGGCGGGCGTCGCGGTCGCGAGCCCGGTGGTCGAAGCGGAGACGTTCGCGTTCGACGAAGCGGGGCGGCGCGTGCCGATCCGCGTCGTCGGCGTCGACGCGTTCGTCGTCGCCCGGCTCGCGCCGGCGATGCTGCCGCGGCCGCGCGCCGGCAGCGAACGCTTCGCGGCGATCGATCCCGGCAATGTCTTTCTCAACGCCGCCGCCGAGCGCCGCCTCGGCAGCGACGCGACGACGCTCGCGCTGCAGACGCCGCAAGGGCGGATCCGGTTGCGCGTCGCCGGCAGCGTCGCCGCCGGCGGGCCGCCGATCGCGGCGATGGACATCGCCGGCGCGCAGGTCGCGCTCGGCATGGTCGGCCGCCTGCAGCGAATCGACGTTCGCCTCGCGCCCGGTGCCGACCGCAACGCCGTCGTCGCCGCGCTTCGCCTGCCGCCGGGCGTTCGCGCCGCGTCGCCGGGCGAAGCGGGCGAGCGCGTCTCGAACGTCTCGCGCGCGTACCGCGTCAACCTCACCGTGCTCGCGCTCGTCGCGATGTTCACCGGCGCGTTCCTGGTCTTCTCGATCCTCGCGCTCTCGGTCGCGCAGCGCGCGCAGGCGCTCGCGCTGCTCGCCGTGCTCGGCCTCGCGGCGCGGCAGCGGCGCGCGCTCGTCCTCGCCGAGTCGGCGCTGCTCGGCGCGCTCGGCAGCGTCCTCGGCATCGCGCTCGGGACCGCGCTCGCCTGGATCGCGCTGCGTCTCTTCGGCGGCGACCTCGGCGGCGGCTACTTCCCGGGCGTCGCGCCGGCGTTGCGGTTCGACGCCGTCGGTGCGCTCGGGTACGGCGCGCTCGGCGTCGTCGCCGCGATCGTCGGCGGCTGGGCGCCGGCACGCGCCGCCGAGCGCATCGTTCCTGCGCAGGCGCTCAAAGGGCTCGGCATGGCGACCGCATCGCGCACGCCGTGGCGGCTCGGCATCGCGCTCGTCGCCGTCGGCGCAGCGCTCGCGCTGGCGCCGCCGCTGTTCGAGATCCCGCTCGCCGCGTACGTCTCGGTCGCGCTGCTCCTGGTCGGCGGCATCGCGTGCGTTCCCGGCGGCGTCGGCGCCGCGCTCGCGTTCGTCGCCGAGCCCCGACATCCGCTCGCGCTGCTCGCGGTCGAGCGCGCACGCCATCAGCGCGCGAGCGCGACGATCGCGACCGCCGGCGTCGTCGCGAGCCTCGCGCTCTCGGTCGCGCTGACGGTGATGGTCGCGAGCTTTCGCGAAGGCGTGATGCGCTGGCTCGACGTCGTCCTGCCCGCCGACCTCTACGTGCGCGCCGCCGTCGGCCCGATCGGCAGCGAGATCGCGACGTTGCCGGCGCAGTTCGCCGAGCGCGCGGCGACAGTGACGGGCGTCGCGCGCGCCGATGCGCAGCGCGTCGTCGCGCTGCAGCTCGATCCGCGGCGGCCGGCGGTGGCGCTGATCGCGCGTCCGGTCGGCGATCCCGAGCGCCGCCTCCCGCTCACCGGGTCGGTCGTCGCCGCGCCGCCCGGCGCGATGCCCGCATACGTGAGCGAAGCGATCGTCGCGTTGTACGGCGCCGCGCCCGGTTCGACGCTGGCGCTGCCGCTTCCCGACGGCAGGCGCGCCGACGTCTTCGTCCGCGCGGTCTGGCGCGACTACGCGCGCCAGTACGGCTCGATCGTCGTCGAGCGCGACGACTGGCGAAGGCTCACCGGCGACGCGCGCGTCAACGACCTCGCGGTCTGGCTGACACCCGGCGCGGCGACCGCGACGGTCGAGTCGGCGCTGCGCCAGCTCGCGGCCACGAGCGGCTACGACCCGGCGCTGCTCGAGTTCACGTCGCCGCGCGAGATCCGCGCGACGTCGCTGCGCATCTTCGACCGCAGCTTTGCCGTCACCTACTGGCTGCAGGCGGTCGCGATCGTGATCGGCCTGTTCGGCATTGCCGCGAGCTTCTCGGCGCAGGTGCTCGCGCGCCGCAAGGAGTTCGGGCTGCTCGCGCATCTCGGCCTGACGCGCCGGCAGATCCTCGCCGTCGTCGCCGCCGAGGGCGCGGTGTGGACCGCGGTCGGCGCCGTGCTCGGCCTCGTCCTCGGCATCGCGGTGAGCGTCGTCCTCGTCGACGTCGTCAATCCGCAGAGCTTCCACTGGACGATGGACCTGCTGCTGCCCGAGGCGCGGCTCGCGGCGCTGTGCATCGCGGTCGTCGTCGCCGGCACGCTCACGGCATGGCTGTCGGCGCGCCGCGTCGCCGGGCGTGACATGGTTCTCGCCGTCAAGGAAGACTGGTGACGGACCGGCGCGAATCGAGCGTGGCGCGCGGTTCGAGTGCTAGGCTGCTTCGATGGGCGCCCGCGTTCCGCTTCCGATGCGTCTTCGCACGACGCGCAAGAGCGTCCTGCTCTTGCTCGTCGGCAGCGCTGCGTTCGTCGCCGGCGCGTTCGTCATCCTGCCCGGCCATCCGGCCGCTGCGTACGGCGGGATGGCGTTCTTCGGACTCGGAGTCGTCGTCGCACTGATCCAGCTGCTTCCGGGCAGCTCGTATCTCGACGTCGACGAGCGCGGCTTCACGACGTGCACGATGTTTCGCAAGGGCTTCGTTCCCTGGACCGACGTCGCCGAGTTCTATCCGTGCGACATCCCTCCGAGCAGACGGAAGCTCGTCGCCTACCGCTTCGCTCCCGGCTACACGCCGCACGCGACGGTGCGCAAGGTCCTGAGCGCGGTGGCCGGCGCCGAAGCGGCGCTGCCGGACACGTACGGCCGGTCGGCCGACGATCTCGCGCGGCTGCTCAACACGATCCGCACCGAGCGCGTCGGCACGCGGTCCTGACCGCGGGACGACATCCGATTCCATGTCCGGAGACGGCGAGACGGCCCTCGTCTCGTTGGCCACCATCGCGCATCGCACTCGAGGAGAAGACGATGCGTCGCTGGCGACTCGCGGGGCTCGACCCCGCTCCGTTCGAACCGCTCTTCGCGTTGAGCGACGAGGCGCTGCACCGCGTCGGCGCGGTGCGTCGCACCGCCGACGCGGCGCCGGGATTTCCTTGTCGCATCAGCCTCGAGGACGCGCCGGTCGGCGCCGAGCTCCTTCTCCTTCCCCACGAACACCACCCGGCACGATCGCCGTATCGCGCGTCGGGGCCGATCTTCGTCCGCAAGGGTGCAACGCGCTGCGACCTCGACCCGGGCGAGGTGCCGCAGGCGGTGCTGCGCCGGCTGATCTCGCTGCGCGCCTACGACGGCGGCGCGATGATGGTCGACGCAAGCGTGTGCGACGGACCCGAGGTCGCCGCAGC
>JASLGD010000329.1 GCA_030150305.1 Caldimonas sp.
CCCGATCGTCGCGCCGAACGAGCGCGACGATCGGGCCGAGCTGCTCGGCGCGGTGGCCGCCGCGCAGCACCGCGAAGCCGCTCGCATCGGCCGCGAGCCAGGCGCGCGTCGACGACCGGGCAAGGAACGCGCGCAAGAGCGCGCCGCGCTCGAGCCCCCAGAGCGAGCGGTCGAGCGCGACGAGCGCGTCGCATGCGCGCGCCTCCGCCACCGCGATCGCGGCGCCGTCGTCGCAGCGAGGCGCCGCGGTCACGTCGTTCGCGGTCGCATCGCGCTGCCAGCGCTCGAACGCGAAGCCGGCAACGAAGCCGTGCTGCCGGTACACCGCGGCGCCGTCGGGCGTCGCATCGAGCACGGCGACGCGGCCGGCGCTGCGCAACGCATCGACGCACGCGCCGAGCAGCCGCGTCGCGTGGCCGCGGTGGCGATGGCGCGCGTCGACGAGCACCATCGAGATCCAGCCGACGTGCGCGCCGTACGGCAGCGCCGCCGCGGTCGCGATCAGGCCATCGCCGTCGTCGCGGATCGCGAACGCGTCGCCGTGCTCGATGAAGTGCATCCAGTCGTCGCCGGTCTGGTTCCAGCGCGCCGCGTCGGACAGCCGCAGCGCGCTTGCGACGTCGGCGGCACCCAGACGCTCGATCGCGAGCGCCTCAGAAGGTGCCATCGCGGACCTCGAACTTGGTCGGCTTGCCGAGGCTCGGCCCGCCGCGCTTCACCCAGTCGGCGACCCAGTCGAGCATGCGGCCGAGGGGAACGAGCGGATAGCCGAACAGCGCCGCGGCGCGCGCGGTGTCGGAGAGGAGCGCGGTCGGCGCTTCCTGGCCGACGATCTCGGCCGTCGTGTCGAGCCGCGCGGCGAGCTGATGCGCGAGCCAGCGCACCGAGACCGTCTCGGGGCCGGTGACGTTGAGCGGCGACGTCGGCGTCGTGCAGTGGGCGAGGCAGCGCAGCACCTGCGCGTTGGCGTCGCCCTGCCAGATGACGTTGACGAAGCCCATCGCGACGTCGATCGGATCGCCGCGGTGCACCTTCGACGCAACGTCGAAGACGACGCCGTAGCGCATGTCGATCGCGTAGTTGAGGCGGACGATGCGGCCGGGCGTGCCGTGCCGGGCCGAGAAGTGCTCGAACATCCGCTCGCGGCCGAGGCACGACTGCGCGTACTCGCCGACCGGCGCCGGCGGCGTCGTCTCGCTCGCGCCGGCGTGCCCCGCAGGAGTGAAGCCGTAGACGTTGCCGGTCGAGAACGCGACGATGCGCGAGGCGCGGAAGCGCTCGGCGACGAGCGCCGGCACGTGCGTGTTCATCGCCCACGTCATCGCCGGCGCGCCGCTCGCGCCGAACTTGTGGCCGGCGGCAAAGACGATGTTGGGACTCTCGGGAAGCGCTTCGACCGCGGCGCGGTCGAGCAGGTCGCACGCGATCGTCTCGACGCCGTGCGCGGCGAGCTGCTCGCGCGTCGCCGCATCGCTGAAGCGGGCGACGCCGATGACGCGCCGCCGCGGCGAGGCGCGCTTGGCGAGGCGCGCGAGCGTCGGTCCCATCTTGCCGGCGACGCCGAGGATCATCAGGTCGCCGTCGACGCGCTCGAGGTCGGCGACGAGCGCGCGGCTCGGCCGCGTCATGAAGTCGTCGAGCGCATCGACCGAGGCGAAGCGCTCGGGCAGGTCGGCAGGGTCGAGAAGGTCCACGGCGGCGAAGGTTGCGATTCAGTGTAGCGGCGCACCGCTGGCCCGCACGGCGACGCGTGTACGCTTCGCCGGGACCACGGGAGAAGGCATGGCGGCCGAGAAGATCGTTCGCATCGGCGGCGCGTCGGGCTTCTGGGGCGACAGCCGTGTCGCCGCGCCGCAGCTCGTCGCATCGGGCCAGGTCGACTACCTCGTCTTCGACTACCTCGCCGAGACGACGATGGCGATCCTCGCCGGCGCTCGCCTGAAGCGCCCCGAGCTCGGCTACGCGACCGACTTCGTCGAGGTCGCGATGCGCTCCGTGCTCGGCGAGCTCGCGGCGAAGAAGATCAAGGTCGTCAGCAACGCCGGCGGCATCCACCCGCGGGCGTGCGTCGCCGCGCTCGAGAAGATGATCGGCGAAGCGGGCCTCGCGCTGAAGGTCGCATTGGTCGAAGGCGACGACGTCTCGGCGCAGGTGGCGACGCTCGCGGCGGCGGGGACGCGCGACCTCGCGAGCGGCGAGCCGCTGCCGGCGCGCGTCACGAGCGCGAACGCGTATCTCGGCGCGCTGCCGATCGCCGCCGCGCTCGCCGCCGGCGCCGACATCGTCGTCACCGGGCGCGTCGTCGACAGCGCGCTCGCGCTCGGGCCGCTGATCCACGAGTTCGGCTGGCGCGCGAGCGACTACGACCTGCTCGCCGCCGGCAGCCTCGCCGGCCACATCATCGAGTGCGGCTGCCAGGCGACCGGCGGCCTGTTCACCGATTGGGAGTCGGTGCCCGACTGGCCGACGATCGGCTATCCGATCGCCGAGTGCCGCGCCGACGGCGTCTTTCGCATCACCAAGCCGATCGGCACCGGCGGCCTGATCGCGCGCGCCGCGGTGTGCGAGCAACTGCTCTACGAGATCGGCGACCCGGGCGCGTACGTGCTGCCCGACGTGATCTGCGACTTTCGCGAGGTCGCGATCGAGCAGGACGACGCACGCCACGTCCGCGTCAGCGGCGCGCGCGGGCTCGCGCCGACCGACACGTACAAGGTCTCGGCGACCGCGCTCGACGGCTTTCGCTGCACCGGAACGCTCGTCATCGTCGGCATCGACGCCGTGAAGAAGGCCGAACGCACCGGTGCCGCGATCGTCGAGCGCACGCGGCGGCTGCTGCGCGAGTCGGGCCTCGCCGACTACACGGCGACGCACGTCGAAGTGCTCGGCGCCGAGTCGTCGTACGGTCCGCACGCACGCACCGGCGCGAGCCGCGAGGTGATGCTGCGCGTCGTCGCCGACCACGCCGACCGCCGCGCACTCGAGCTGTTCGCGCGCGAGATCGCGCCGGCGGGAACGTCGTGGTCGCCGGGAACGACGGGCGCCGGCGGGCGGCCGTCGGTCTCGCCGCTCGTCAAGCCGTTCTCGTTTCTGCTCGACAAGCGCGCGGTGCCGGCGTCGTTCGCGATCGGCGACGAGCGCCGCGACGTCGCGGTGCCGCTCGCGGGCGGCAGCGTGCCGCGAGCGTCGACGCCGGTCGTCGCTCCGCTCGAGACGGCACCGCTCGTCGTCGAGACCGCGGAGCGCGTGTCGCTCGTGCTGCTCGCGTGGGCGAGGAGCGGCGACAAGGGCGACCTGTCCAACGTCGGCGTGATCGCGCGGCGCGCGGAATGGCTGCCGCTGCTCTGGGACCGGCTGACGCCGCTGCGCGTCAAGACGTGGCTCGCGCATCTGGTGCGCGGCGAGGTCGAGCGCTTCCACCTGCCCGGCATCGCGGCGATCAACTTCGTGCTGCACCAGGCGCTCGACGGCGGCGGCATGTCGTCGCGCCGCCTCGATCCGCTCGGCAAGGGGATGGCGCAGATCCTCCTCGACATGCCGATCGAGGTGCCGCGCTCGATCGCGCGTGAAGCGCGCGGGCACGGCTGAACGGAAGGGTCGCAGCGACGCGTCGACATTGCATCGCGGACGGCATCACGCTGACGCAGCGCGTTGCTCGACTCGTGTGAAGAAACGTGAAGTGCAGCCGGGTCCACGACCGGCACCCTGAGGAAAGTACCGAGTCTCCAGCCTCGCGTCGGGAGCGCACGTTGCCACGCGACGCCCACCTTCCATACGACAGCGCCGCGCACGGCGCGAACCCAGGAGACTCATGTGAAGAGGTGTCCCTCCCTACCGGCAGCATTTGCCGCCGTTGTCGTTTCTGCACTCCTTGGCGCGTGCGGCGGCGACGACAGCAACAACGGCGCGAGCAGCGCGCCGACCATCACCACGCTCTCGAACCGCGCCGACCTCGTCTCGGGAGGCGACGCCCTTGTCGAGGTCAAGCTGCCGCAAGGCGCTTCGGCAGCCAACCTCAAGGTGTCGGTGAACGGCACCGACCAAAGCTCGGCGTTCACCACCAAGCGGTCCGACGGACGCATCGTCGGCCTCGTCACCGGGCTGCAGAACGGAGCCAACGCGATCGTTGCGAGCGCGAGCGACAACAGCTTCGCGCGCTCGCAGCTCACGGTGACGAACCATCCGAAGGGCGGCCCGGTGCTGCTCGGATCGCAGAGCACGCCGTGGATCTGCGCGACCCCGGTGCCGACCGCGGCGACGGCGAGCGCGCCGGCGACCAACGCGAGCGGCCTGACGACGACCGCGACCGACGCGCAGTGCAACATCACGACCGAGATCAAGTACTTCTATCGCACGCTGACGCCGGTCTCGGTGGCGGCAGGCGACGGCGGCTGCTCGTTCGTCGTCCCCGATCCGTCGCCGACGATCGCCAACCCGAACCCGACGACGCCGGCGAACTCGTGCCTGCAGCCGTACGTGGTCGGCGCGACGCCGGCGGCGTCGGTCGCCTCGACGACGACGAGCAACGGCGTCACCGTCCCGTACATCGTTCGCCGCGAGCGCGGCACGATCAATCGCGGCATCTACGACATCGCGGTGCTGTTCGACCCGACGAAGCCGTGGACGGCGAACGCGCCGCAGCCGCAATGGAACGGCAAGATCAGCTACACCTACGGCGCGAGCGCCGGGCAGCCGCGGCTGCAGTTCCGCAGCGAGCAGAACTGGGTGGTCAACGGGATCAGCGGAGTGGAGGACGACTCGGCGCTGCGCATGGGCTACATCGTCGCCGACAACAGCCTCACCGATCAGCTCTACAACGCCAACGCCATCCTCGCCGCCGAGACGACGATGATGATGAAGGAGTACATCGTCGAGCAGTACGGCGAGATCAAGTTCACGCTGGCCAACGGATGCTCGGGCGGCTCGATCCTGCAGAACTCGGTCTCCTCGGTCTATCCGGGCCTGCTCGACGGCATCCAGGTCACGTGCGACTACCCCGACGCGGTGACGACGCTGCTCGAGGTCGCCGACTGCGAGCTGCTCGTCAACGCCTACCAGTCGCCGCAGTGGCTCGCGCTGCAGACCGGCCTGACGCAGGCGCAGATCAACGCCAAGAAGGCGGCGATCAACGGCCACCTCGACCAGCTCGGCTGCCAGTCGTGGAACAACTCGTTCGCGTTCATCAACCAGCCCGGCAACTACGTGCCGCTGCTGGTGGTCGACCAGAACACCGGCGCGCTCGCGCCGACCGGAGCGTCGCGCAACAACTGCCTGCTGCCCGCGTCTCAGGTCTACGACCCGGCGACCAATCCGAGCGGCACGCGCTGCGGCCAGCCCGACCTCTCGGTCGCGGTGTGGGGAACGACGCCGAACACCGCCGCCGGCGTTCCGACCGGAACGCAGCGCGCGGTCGAGCCGTTCGACAACATCGGCATCCAGTACGGCCTCAAGGCGTTGCTCGCCGGAACGATCTCGCCCGAGGAGTTCGTGACGCTCAACGAGCGCGTCGGCGGCCTCGACGCCGACTCCAACCGGATCGCGGCGCGCAGCGCCGCCGATCCGGCGGCGCTCGACATCGCGTACCGCAGCGGCCTCGTCGGCAGCGGCAAGCAGCTCGGCAAGGTCGCGATCATCGACTGGCGCGGCTACGACGAGCAGGGCATCCACTACATCTGGCGCAGCTTCTCCGAGCGCGCGCGCATCGACGCCGCCTACGGCGACCACAACAACCAGGTGATGTGGCGCTTCGGCACCGGCCTCACGCCGCCGCTGCAGTCGGGGATCATGCAGACGTCGCTCACGGTGATGGACACGTGGCTGACGAGCCTCATCGCCGCGGCGCCGAAGACGTTGCCCAACGACGAGCACACGCATGCCCAGGTCGTCGCGGCGAAGCCGGCCAACGCGTTCGACTTCTGCTACCTGACGAGCGACACGACGTTCTCGAACAAGATCACCGACTTCGCGACCTGCGACACGGATCCGCACCTGAAGGCGAACGCGTCGCCGCGCCAGGTCGCAGGCGGGCCGCTCGCCGAGAACATCATGAAGTGCCAGCTGAAGCCGCTCGTCTTCACCGACTACACCGGCATCACGTTCACCACGGCCCAGCAGACGCGGCTGAACGCCGTCTTCCCGAACGGCGTCTGCGACTGGACCAAGCCCGGCGTCAGCCAGCAGGATCCGCAATCGCCGCTGACGTACGCGGCCGGCCCCGGCGGCGTGCAGCTGCCGGCGGCGCCGACGTCGGTGCCGATCTGACGCCGCCGAGCGCGGACGAACGAAGGCCCCGCAACGCGGGGCCTTTTTTTGTTCCGCGACCGACGGTCAGTCGCGCGCGGGACGGTACGGATCGGGATAGACGAGCGCGCGCAGCCCCGAGCGGTCGAACGGCTGCCACGCGCCTTCGGGCTGCGCGAGGCGATCGGCGAGCGCATAGAGCACCGCCGGATGCGCGCCGAGGCCGCAATGGCTGCCCTCGACCTCGATGCTCTCGCTCATCGGCGTCTTCGGCTCGACGCTGCATTGCCACGCGACGACACCGTCGCTGCGGCTGAAGATCGCGGTCGTCGGCACCGGAGGCAGCGCCGGCATCGGCAGCTGCAGGCTCGGGTCGTCGACGCTCTGGCCGCTCGCGAGCTCGTAGATGCGCCACGCGTTCGTCGAGCGCGGGTGGCCGTGGATCGGCGAGCCGAGCATGATGCAGGAGCGCACTGCGTCGGGCAGCTCGGCGGCGATGTCGCGCGCGTAGACGCCGCCGAGGCTCCAGCCGATCAGGCTGACCTTGCGCCCGGTCTGGGCGTGCAGATCGCGCACCGCCTGCAGCATCTTGTCGCGCAGGCCTTGCTTCAGGCCCATGTTGCGGCCGAGGCCCCAGCCGCGGGTGTCGTAGCCGCGACCCGACAGGTACGCGCGCAGCAGCTGCGTCGAGACGTCGCTCGCGATCAGGCCGGGAAGGACCAAGACCGGATGGCCGTCGCCACGCGGTGCGCGCCGCAGCAGCGGCATCAGCGCCAACGAGGCGGACAGCTCGCCGAAGGCGCGCAGCTCCATCCATTGGAGAAGGCGCGACGGCGGACGGGGAAAGGTTCGCGGGTGAGAGCGATGCAGGGTGGCTGCGGTCATGAGAGTGCTGGATTCAAGTCGATCCGGTCAGTCTCGCTCGCCGCGCGCGCGACGGCCATCGGCGGTGGTGCGCAACTCGTGTAGCAGTTGTCCGACACCCCGACTTCGATCGACGTTCGACGCCATGCTGTCTCCCACGCGACACGCGCCACCCGCGAATCGTGGCGTTGTCGATTGGCGCGCCCGGCAGGGATCGAACCTGCAACCCCTGCCTTCGGAGGGCAGTACTCTATCCATTGAGCTACGGGCGCAAGCGCGCTCGCAGTCTAACAGCGCGGTCCTTCACGGGTCGGCGGCGCACACCGCGCCCCTATAATTTCCGGTTCGACGCGAATCGGCTCTTCTTGCGGCGCCTGCCGTCTCGTCGCGTCGTCGACTTCCTCTCGAGGACCGGATGAGCGCAGTGCACGAACCCGAAGAACTGGACGGCCCGCACGAAGGCCCGATCAAGACTCCCAAGCAACTGATCCTCACCGTTCTCTTCTCCTTCCTGGTGCCGATCTTCGGCATCGTGCTGCTCGTCATGTTCGTGACCACGGACAAGCGGCCGGCCGCCGGCAGCAGCGCGATGACGCCGCAGGCGGTGGCCGAGCGGATCCGGCCGGTCGGCGTCGTCGAGATCAAGGACGCGTCCGATCTCTCTTCGCTGAAGACCGGCGAGCAGGTCGTCGCCGCGCAGTGCGGCGCGTGCCACGCGAGCGGCGCGCTCGGCGCACCGAAGATCGGCGACGTCGCCGCATGGGGGCCGCGGATCAAGACCGGCTTCGACGCGCTGCTCCATTCGGCGCTCGCCGGCAAGGGCCAGATGCCGCCGCAGGGCGGCGGCGACTTCACCGACTACGAGATCGCGCGCGCGGTCGTCTACATGACGAGCAAGGCCGGTGGGACGTTCCCCGAGCCCGCGCCTCCGACGACGGCCTCAGGCGGCAGCGTCGCGACGACCACGACGGCAGCGACTGCGGGCGCAGCGCCGGCAGCGACGACGGCCGCGGCGCCGACGACCGCAGGCATGCCGAGCGCCGACGCGAACGCCGGCCGACCGGAAGCGACGCCAACGGCGGCGCTCAACGCGCAGGTTCGCGACGCGACCCCCAACGCTTCGCCGTCTGCCGGCGCGGCACCGGCCGCCGCAACGACGACCGCGGCCGTGGCCGCGAACACGGCGACGACGTCGGGTCCGCCGGCGCTCTTCAACCAGGTCTGCAGCGCCTGTCACGCGACCGGCGTCGCCGGTGCGCCGAAGGTCGGCGACAAGGCGGCGTGGGCGCCGCGCGCTTCGCAAGGCATCGACGCGCTCACCGCGAGCGCGATCAAGGGCAAGGGCGCGATGCCGCCCAAGGGCGGCTCGAGCGCGAGCGACGCCGACATCAAGGCGGTCGTCACCTACATGGTGAACGCGTCGAAGTGACGGCGACACAGCGGCGACGAGAAGCGGCCCGCGGGCCGCTTCTTTTTTGCGAGTCGTCTACGTGCGCGACGCGGCAGGGCTCAGGCAAATGCCGAAGCGCTCCGCGAGCGCAGCGAACGTGACCTCGCGCGGCTTCCAGACGCCGCGCTCGACGGCATCGCTCGCCGCGCCCATGTCGAGCGTGTGCACGATGCCGAGGCCGAGATCGCAGAGCAGGAAGAGCCTGCCGCCTTCGTCGACGAAGGTGTCGCCGGCCGGGACCGCGGCGCGACCGGTGTGGCTCGTGACGACGATCGACGACGTCGGATCGGGCTGCAGCCGCCACACCCACGGCGCAGCCTCGAGCTCGACGTAGACGCGTTGCGGCCCGTTCTGGAAGAACCACGCGCCATCGGGATCGCACGCGTAGTTGCGGCCGATGAACTCGCGCAGCTTCTCGTGGTCGATGCGGCTGCCCTTCACGCGCGGGAACGGCCCGGCGGCCTGGATGCGATCGTCGCGCATGTACCAGTCACCGCGCGCGTCGAGCGCGAGCCACGCGTAGCAGTGCGGCACGTTGGGCCACTTCCGGAGCGCGGCCGCGACGATCTCGTCCATCGGCCGCGATTCTGAGCGCGCTTCAGAGACGTTCAGCGAGCCACCCTGCGACCGCGTCGGAAAACCGGCGCAGGTGTCCGGGCCAGGGGCCGGCAGCGAAGCCGACGTGGCCGCCGTGCGCCGGTTGCCACAGCGTCACGCACGGGCCGACCTCGCCCGGGCGCGGCAACGCCGAAGCGGGGAGGAACGGATCGTTGCGCGCGTTCAGGACGAGCGCCGGGATGCGGATGCGCGCCAGCCTGTCCTTCGCAGAGCTGCGTGCGTAGTAATCGTCGGCGTCGGCGAAGCCGTGCAGCGGGCTCGTGAAGACGTCGTCGAAGTCGCGCAGGTCGCGCGCGCCGCGCATCGCCTTGGCGTCGAACAGGCCCGGGTGCTGGCGCAGCTTCAGGAGCGCCTTCTTCTTCATCGTGCGCAGGAACATGCGCGTGTAGACCTGGCGGCCGAAGCCGCGACCGATCGCGCGACCCCCGGCAGCGAGGTCGAGCGGCGCCGACACCGCGGCGATCGCGCGCACGCTCAGCGCCGCGTCCTCGCCCGCTTCCTCGGCGAAGCGCAGCAGCGCGTTGCCGCCGAGCGAGATGCCGACCGCGACGATCGGGCCGCGGTGCAGCGCGCGAAAGCGCGCCAGCATCCATGCGACCTCCTCGTGGTCGCCCGAGTGGTACGCGCGCGGCGCGAGATTGAGCTCGCCCGAGCAGCCGCGAAAGTGCGGCACCGCGTAACGCCAGCCGCGCCGCCGCGCATCCGCAGCGAACGCTTCGGCGTAGTGGCTGCGCGACGAGCCTTCGAGACCGTGGAAGAGGACGAGCAGCGGTGCCGCCGCATCTTCGCCGAGCCAGTCGACGTCGACGAAGTCGCGGTCGGGCGTCGTCCAGCGTTCGCGACGGAAGCGCGGGCGCTCGCCGTCGAAGCGGCGGCTGAAGAAGACCGGCCAGATCGTCTGCGCGTGGCCGCCCGGAAGCCACCGCGGAGCGCGGAAGTCGTGCATCGACTGCGGATGTTCGTCGCGTCGTCAGTGCAGCGTCGACACCGGCTCCGCCTGCTCGCTCACCTCGGCCGCGGTGCCGGGGCTCGCGTGGTGCGCGACGAGCTTCCAGCCGTCGGCCGACTTCAGGTAGACGTTGGTCGCCAACACCCACGCGAACTGCTCGCCTTGCGCGGTGCGCACGCGGATGCGCTCGAGCACGCTGTGCACCGCGCTCGAGTGCGACTCGAGTCGGCGGACGCGATGCGGCTCGGCGTCGATCGCGCCGTTGCCGAAGATGGCCTCGAACGACGCCCGGATCGCGGCGGCGCCGACGAGGCGGTTGCCGCCGGGATGGATGCAGCAGATCTCGTCGTCGTCGGACCAGAGCGCCATCAGCGCGTCGAGGTCGCCGCGACGCATCGCTTCGTAGAGCGCGATCTCGATGTCGTCCGCGGACGCACTCGTCGGTGCAGGAAGCTTCGGTCGCGCCATGGAGCTCTTCGGTTAACCTTCCGGGCGCTGGAATTGTAGAAAGGCACCGAGCGCTCCCGCCGATGGTCAAAGCCACCGCCGATTGGTCCGAGCGCAGCCACGACTTGTCGCGTCTCCTCGCGCGCGCAGGGCTCGGCGATCGTGCGGCATTTGCCACGCTCTACGAGCGCACCAGCTCGCATCTGTTCGCGGTGGTGTTGCGTATCAACCGGGACCGGGCGCAGGCGGAAGACATCCTCCAGGAGGTGTACGTCAACGTCTGGCGCGCCGCCAGCAGCTTCGACGCGGCCCAGAGCCAGCCGCTCACCTGGCTCACGAGCATCGCCCGCAACCGCGCGATCGACAGCTTGCGGCGCCAGCAGACGCAGCCCCGGATGCGCGTCGGCACCGCTGGCGCCGACGGCGGCGAGAGCGAGGACGATGACGTGTACGAGACCGTGGCCGACGATGCACCGGGACCGCTCGAGCTGCTGAGCCGGGCCGCCGACGCGCGCTCGCTCGCGGCGTGCATCGACAAGCTCTCGGCGACGCAGCGGCAGAGCCTCGCGCTCGCGTTCTACCAGGGGCTCAGCCACGGCGAGGTCGCGACGCAGATGCGCCAGCCGCTCGGCACGATCAAGTCGTGGCTGCGTCGCTCGCTCGTCGCGCTGAAGACGTGCCTCGACGCCGCGCTGCAGCGCGACGCCAGCGGGCGCTGACATGGACTACGGCAAGAGCGACCTCGCCCAAGCGCTCGCCGCCGAGTACGTGCTCGGCACGCTGCGCGGCGCCGCGCGGCGCCGCTTCGAAGCGCTCCTGCCAGCGCACGTCGAGCTGCGCCGTGCGACCGCGGCATGGCAGGAGCGCATGCTGCCGCTCACCGCGGCACTCGATCCGGTCGAGCCGCCGGGCGAGGTCTGGCGGCGGATCTCCGACCGGCTCGACCGCAGGAAGTCGATCGCGGCCGGCGCCTGGCAGCGGCTCTCGTTCTGGCGCGGCTTCGCGGCGCTCGCGAGCGTCGCTGCGATCGGCCTCGCCGTGCTGCTCGCGAACCCGCGGCCGGCGGCGCCGCCGATCGTCGTCGTCCTCGCGCCGACCGCGGCAGCGGCGAGCGCGACGCCGGGGGCGGCGATCGTCGCCAGCATCAGCGGCGACGGCGCGACGGTCGTGACGCGTCCGATCGTCCCGGTCGCGGCGCAACCCGACCGCGCGCTCGAGCTCTGGGCGGTGCCGAGCGGCGGCGGATCGCCGCGCTCGCTCGGGGTGCTGCCGACCGGCGCCGGCGGCACCCTCGCGCTGCGCGGCAAGGTGCTCGCCGGCGTCGACACGCTCGCGGTCAGCGTCGAGCCGCCCGGCGGCTCGCCCACCGGGCAGCCGACGGGACCGATCGTGTACGCGGGCAAGTTCGCGCTGTAGCGCGAGCTTGCCCGCGTACACCGTCAGGGCTGCTCCCTCTTCGCTTCGCTTCCCTGCCTCCGGGAGGGCGGGGCGGCCGCCGTTGGCGCCCCTGATGCGGAGTCGAACGCGGCGAGAGCGCGCTCGGGCGTCACCGCGGTGAGGCAGCGGTAGTGGCCGAAGCGGCACGTGCGATCGAAGCACGGCATGCAGTCGAGGCCGAGCTCGTCCTTCAGCCAGAGCACGCGGGCGTGGTCGTTGAGCGGCGGCGTGTGCAGCGGGCTCGTCGAGCCGAACACCGCGACCTGCGCGACGCCGAATCCCGCGGCGACGTGCATCAGGCCCGAGTCGTTGCTCGCGAGACCGCGCGAGCCGGCGATCAGCGCAATCGCGTCCTCGCAGGTCGGGCGACGCTGCTCGACGCGATTGC
>JASLGD010000336.1 GCA_030150305.1 Caldimonas sp.
TCCTGGAACACGAGGCGCACGGTCTCGAGATAGAAGTCGGCCGAGAGGTCGCTGACCGCCATGTACTCCTGGTAGAAGTCGCGGATCGCGCGCGCCTCGTCGTCCTCGCCGGCGGCGACGTGGCCGAAGTACTTGCGGAACTGCTCGGCGTGACGCTCCTTGTTCATGCTCATGAACGCCGCGAGCTGCAGGAACCCCGGGTAGACGCGGCGGCCGGCGCCGCGAAGCCGCCACGGCACGCGGTCGATCAGATTGCGCTCGAACCAGGCGATCGGTCGGCTCGTCGCCAGCTCGTTGACGGTGGTCGGCGCGATCCTGCAGTCGATCGGCCCGGCCATCAGCGTCAGGCTCGCCGGCTGCGCCGGATGGTCGTCTTCGGCCATCAGCGCGGCCGCGGCGAGCGCGGCGACGCAGGGCTGGCAGACCGCGACGACGTTGGCTCCCGGGCCGAGCACCGCGATGAACGCGACCATGTGGTCGATGTATTCGTCGAGGCCGAAGCGCCCGGCGGCGAGCGGAACGTCGCGCGCGTTGTGCCAGTCGGTGACGTAGACGTCGTGGTCGCGCAGGAGCGTGCGCACCGTGTCGCGCAGCAGCGTCGCGAAGTGGCCGGACATCGGCGCCGCGAGCAGGACCTTGGGCTGCGCGCCGACGCCTTGCTTGCGAAAGCGGCGCAGGGTCGCGAACGGCGTCGCCGCGGCGACCTCCTCGACGACGGCGCGCTCGGCGCCCTCGCTCGTCACCGTCCCGATCCCCCACGACGGCCGCTCGTGGGTCAGCTCGGCGAGCGCGAACGTCTGCCACGCCGCACCGAAGCGGCGCGCCTGGCGGCCGAGCGGCGACTCGCGCGACGCCTCGAGCAGCGCCGGCGCGGCGAGCCGACCCCAGACGCGCAGCGGCCAGAGCACGTCGACGTGCGCGAGGAACCCTTCGTAGATCATCGTTTGGTGCGAAAGAGCGGCACGTGCACCGCCGAGCAACTTGCACGCCATGCCCCGCCCGGGTGCGCGCGTTGGCATGTCGCTTGCGTTGGACGGCCCGCGTTTGCGGAGATGCCGTTGCCCCCCGTCGCCACGCCGAGCCGAGCCCGTCGATCGAGCACGCAGCCTGCGCGCCGCGGTCGCGCGCCGGTCACCACGGCCCGGCCGTCCAGCCGCCGCGCGACCGCACAGCCGACGCTGACGCTCTCGAGCAAGAACTACTCGTCGTGGTCGCTGCGCGGCTGGCTGATGTGCCGCTTCGCCGGGCTCGAGTTCGACGAGGTCATGGTCTCGCCCGACGACGCCGACGTCCGCAAGGAGCTGCTGCTGCTCGCGCCGTCGATCCGCGTGCCGTGCCTCTCGCACGACGGCGCGACCGTGTGGAACACGCTGGCGATCGCGCAGTACCTGCACGAGCTGCGTCCCGACGCGAAGCTCGTCCCCGACGACCGCATCGCCCGGGCGCACTGCCGCTCGGTGAGCGGCGAGATGAACTCCGGGTTCGCCAACCTGCGAGCGTCGCTGCCGATGAACCTCAAGGCGCACTATCCGAAGCACCGCATCTGGGGCGGTGCCAAGCCGGACATCGAGCGCATCGTGGAGATCTGGAACGAGTGCCTCGCGACCTATCGCGGGCCATTCCTGTTCGGCAAGCAGCGCGGCATGGCCGACGCGATGTACGCGCCCGTCGTCACCCGCTTCCTCACCTACGACGTGCCGCTCGATCCGGTGTGCCGGCGCTACTGCGACACGATCATGGCGATGCCGGAGATGCAGGAATGGATCACGGCGGCGAAGGCCGAGCCCGACGACATCGCCGAGCTCGACATGGAGTTCTGATCCGCCGCAGCGCAGGCCGCGGTCAGGCGGCTGCGGCCTGCTCCGGCCACGGCGTCGGCGCCGGCACCTCGGCGGGCGCCGGCATGTCGACGGTGGAGAAGTCCGCGGGTCCGACGACCTCGAGGTACTCCATGTCCGGCGAATAGTCGAACAGGAAGTGGACGACGCCCGGCCGCTGGTGGACGCAGTCGCCGGCTTCGACGAGCGTCTCGACGCCTTCGTACATGAAGCGCGCCCAGCCCTTCAGCATCAGGACGATGTGGAACTCGGCCTCGTGTCGGTGCCAACCGGTGCCCTGTTCGGGTGCCTCGTTCGCCTTGACGAGCTGCGCGATGACGCGTCCGCGCGTCGCATCGGCGATGCCGAGATCCTTGTAGAGGAAGAAGTCGCGCAGGCCACCGCTTCGCCATGCCGTATCGGCCGGCTTGACATGGCTGAATGCGGTCTCCTGGAGCAGCGGTTGGGCGTGCATGTCGGTGGTGCGGAGAAGTGACGACGCTGCCGGGCACGCATAACGCGTTCCAGTCGCGCCATCGTCGCTCGCAGCGTGTCGACGACCGACGGGTCTGTCGAACGCCCATCACGGCGTCGCCGCCAACGCGAGCGACGGCATGAATCGTGCGAGTACACGCACCGGTATACCGACGCACCAATCCGCTGCCATCGCCGCATCCGCGCACCCGGATCCGACGCACAGGAGTCGCCGATGACCTCGCATCCACCCGCATCGCGCCCGATCGCTGCAGCTGCTGCCGACCTGGCGCAGCGACGTCGGCGCATCATCGTCGTCGGCGGCGGCGCGGCGCTGGCATCGCTCGCGCTGCCGCTGCGCTCGCGCGCGCAGGCAGCGCCGAAGGTCCGCGTCGGCTTCTGGCCTGTCGCCGCCGGCCTGCCGTTCTTCGCCGCGGTCGAGAAGGGCTACTTCAAGGAGGCCGGCGTCGACGTCGAGCCGCTGAAGTTCGCAGGCGCGCAGCAGGTCATGGAGGCGATGCTCTCCGGTCGCGCCGACGGCAGCGCGAACGGCACCGGCTCGGCCAACCTCGCGATCGGCGAGATCGCGCAGCCGGGGCTCTTCAAGATCTTCGCGACCAACCCGAGCAACGCGAAGTACGTGCTCGAAGAGTTCCTGGTCGCCAAGGACAGCCCGATCCAGACGATGGCCGAGCTGAAGGGCAAGCGCATCGCGTCGGGTCCGGGCATCCAGAACGTCACGCTCGCCAAGACGATGCTCGAGCGCGCCGGCGCCGGCACGATGAGCGTCACCGAACTGCCGATCGGGCAGCACGTCGCGGCGCTCGCGGCCGGCCAGATCGATGCCGCCTACACGCTCGAGCCGACCGGCACGATCGGCCGCCTCAACGGCACGACGCGCGTGCTCGAGGCCGGCGTCGTCGCGCACTACATCCTCGGCGACCCGATGGCGCCGTGCCACGGCGCC
>JASLGD010000419.1 GCA_030150305.1 Caldimonas sp.
CGGCGCGGGCGGGCTCGCGTCGCTCGCGCCGCAGCCGATGATCGCGTGCGCGTACTGCGGCGTGCACCTGCCGCGCGACGAGGCGCTGCCCGGCCGCGGCGGCGTCTTCTGCGGCGACGCGCACCGCGCCGCGTTCGAGGACGCGCAGGCAAAGAAATGAGCGAAGCCTCGTCGCGCACCAGCGCCTCGTCGCGCGCCGCGCGGCGGCGCACCGTCGTCGAGGAGTCGTGGTTCGGGGCGTTCGGCGCGACCGGCGACGCGCCGTCGTTGATGGACGACTCGCGCTTCACGGTGTCGTGGGCGCAGACCGACGGGGAGGCGATGCGCGAGCGCTCGCCGCGGTCGGCGCGCGCCGTCGCCGAGACGACGTTCGCGCGCATCTACGGCGCCTTCATCGCCGCTCGTGCCGCGATCGGCGTCGCGCTGATCGTCACGCTTGCGCTGAGCGGCGTCTTCGGCGTGCGGCCGAGCGGCGCCGTGGTCGCGGTCAGCATCGCGTTCGCCGCGCTGGCGATCAGCATGTGGTTGCTGCCGCGCTTCCGCGGCGCGCCGCCGCAGGCGCTCGCGCGGCCGACGAGCATGCAGTGGCTGGCGACGATCGGCGCCGACCTCGCGCTCTTCACGACGCTGCACGTCGTCTCGCCCGGGTCGACGTTCAACTACGTCGCCTTGCTCGTGTTCCCCGTGCTCATGGCCGGCGTGCTGACGCCGCGCGTGCTGGCGCTCGCGACCGCCGCGGTGGCGACGCTCGCGCTGCTCGTCACGGCGTGGGTCGGGATCGGCCCCGGCGGAGACACGACGCTCGTGATGACGCAGGCGGGCCTTGCGGGCAGCGGCTTCTTCGTCATCACGCTGCTCGCCAACGAGCTCGCCGGACGCCTCGCCCGCGAGGAGCTGCGCACGCGCGGCAGCCTCGAGATGGCGCGCCAGCAGGCGCAGCTCAACCGCCTCGTCATCGAGGAGATGGAAGACGGCGTCCTCGTCGTCGACCGCGGCGGCAAGGTGCGCCCCGCCAACCCGGCGGCGCGCCGGCTGCTCGCGCCCGAAGGCATGAGCCGCGCGGCGCCGTTCCAGGTCCGCGCCGTGCCGGCGTGGGGCGCGCTCGCGCGCGCCATCGAGCGCGCGTTCGCGGAGGCGACCTGGCCCGAGGCCGGGCGCGACGTCGCGATCCAGTTCGCTCCCGATTCGCACCGCACGCTGCGCATGCGCGTTCGCTTCACGCGCAGGCGCGAGCCGCGGGCGAGCGAGGAGTTCTGCGTGCTGTTCCTCGAGGACGTCCGCGCCGTCCAGGCGAGGAGCCGCCAGGAAAAACTCGCCGCGATGGGCCGCGTCTCGGCGGGCATCGCGCACGAGATCCGCAATCCGCTCGCCGCGATCGCGCAGGCCAACGCGCTGCTCTCCGAGGACGCGACCGATCCGGCGCAACGCCAGCTGATGCTGATGGTCACCGAGAACGTCGAGCGGCTGAAGCGGATCGTCGACGACGTCATGGAGGTCGCGCCGGGCCAGGTGCACGAGGTCGGCGCGATCGACGCGACGACGCGGATCGCCGCGATCTGCGCCGAGTGGGCGCAGGCCGCCGGGATCGAGATCGGCGGCGACGGGCTGCTGCACGTCGAGCTGCCCGCCGATGCGATCGGCGTGCTGTTCGACGCCGAGCACCTGCGTCGCGTCCTCGTCAACCTGCTCGACAACGCGCGCCGTCACGCGAGCGGAAAGCCGGGCGCGGTGCTCGTTCGCCTCGAGGCGTCGGCCGACGTCCCTGGCCACGCCGTGTTCGAGGTCCTGAGCGACGGCGAACCGATTCCGGCCGACGTCGAAGCGTATTTGTTCGAGCCGTTTTTCTCGACCCGCAGCCGCGGCACGGGTCTCGGCCTTTACATTTGCCGCGAGCTCTGTGAACGATACGGCGCCCGCATCGACTACCGACTGCTGCCGCCCGAGGAGTCGCGTCGCAATGACTTCTACGTCGACATGCGTCGCGGCATCGTCGAATCCGCCGCGGCCCCGGCGACGCTCACGCCATGACCAACGCCTCCCACTTCAGCCTGCTCGTCGTCGACGACGAGCCCGACCTGCGCACGCTCTACGAGCTGACGCTCCTGCGCGAGGGCTACGAGCTCGATACCGCGGGCACGGTCGAGGAAGCGCTGCTCCACCTCAAGGACCGCACCTACAGCGCCGTCATCACCGACATGCGGCTGCCCGACGGCAGCGGCCTCGACGTCCTGCGCTGGCTCGAGGAGAGCAACCGGCGCGAGAAGGCGATCGTGATCACCGCGTACGGCTCGTCGGAGAACGCGGTCGAGGCGCTCAAGGCCGGCGCCTACGACTACCTCACCAAGCCCGTCGACCTGAAGCAGTTCCGCGGTGTCGTCGCGTCGGCGCTCGGCCGCGGCGGCACCGGCGCGCCCACCGTCGATCCGACGGCGCTGCCTTCCGAGCATCGCGCGTCGGCGCCGCCGCGCGCTGCCCGGCCCGTCGAGGCGGCGCCGCGACCGGCGCCGTCGAGCCCGGCGCTCGCGCGCATGGCAGGCCAGTCGGTCGCGATGCAGCACGTGCGATCGCTCGTCGAGAAGGTCGCGCGCAGCATGGCGCCGGTGCTCGTCAGCGGCGAGTCGGGCACCGGCAAGGAGCTCGTCGCGCGCGCCATCCACGAGGTCAGCGCGCGCGCCGCGATGCCGTTCGTTCCGGTCAACTGCAGCGCGATTCCCGAGCAGCTGCTCGAGGCCGAGTTCTTCGGCTACCGCAAGGGCGCGTTCACCGGTGCCAACGACGATCGCGAAGGCTTCTTCCAGGCGGCCACGGGCGGCACGCTCTTCCTCGACGAGATCGGCGACCTGCCGCTGTCGATGCAGAGCAAGCTCCTGCGCGCGATCCAGGAACGCTCGGTGCGCCCGGTCGGCGCGGTCACCGAGCAGCCGGTCGACGTGCGGCTGCTCAGCGCGACGCACAAGGACCTCGGTGCAGAAGTCCAGGCGGGCCAGTTCCGCCAGGACCTCTACTACCGCCTCAACGTCATCCAGATCCGCGTGCCGCCGCTGCGCGAGCGCCTCGAGGATCTGATGGGAATCAGCGAGCGCGTCCTCGAGCGGCTGTCGCGCGACGCCGGCGTCTGGCCGCCGCCGCGGCTGACGCGCGACGCGCTCGTCCACCTGTCGCGCTATCCGTTCCCGGGCAACGTGCGCGAGCTCGAGAACCTGCTCCATCGCGCGGTCGCGCTGTCGGGCGCGGAGGAGCTCGACGTCTACGACCTCGGCCTGCCCGAGTCGGTCTTCACCGACAGCGCTGCGCAGGAGCTCGAGCAGCCAGCCGCGGCGACCGAAGCCGCCGGCGACGGCGCGCGCGGCGCGGCGCGGATGGCGCCGATCGAGGAGCCGCTGCCGAGCGATCTCGCGCGCTATCTCGACGACGTCGAGCGCGACATCCTCGTCCGCGCGCTCGAGCACCACCGCTTCAACCGCACCGCCGCCGGCATCAGCCTGGGCCTCTCGCTGCGCCAGATGCGCTACCGGATGGCGCGGCTCAACGTCAACGTCGGCGGCGACTCGGGCAGCGCCGAGCGCGAGTGAGCGCATCCGAGTGGCGGAGCGGCTGGCTCCGTCGCGCCAGAGCCGTCGAATCGCCGAACTTCGGCGCCCGTCCGCCAGGCAGCGTCGTCGATCTGGTCGTGCTGCACTCGATCAGCCTGCCGCCGGGCGAGTTCGGCGGCGACGGCATCGAGCGGCTCTTCACCAACCGCCTCGACTGGAGCACGCATCCGTACTACGAGACGATCCGCGGCCTCGTGGTGTCGGCGCACTTCGTCGTTCGCCGCGACGGCGCGCTCTTGCAGTTCGTCTCGTGCGACGACCGCGCGTGGCACGCCGGTCGCTCGTCGTGGCGGGGTCGGGAAGGCTGCAACGACTTCTCGATCGGCATCGAGCTCGAAGGGCTCGAGGGCGAGCGATTCGACGACCGCCAGTACCCGGTGCTCGCCGCACTCGTCGAGAGCGTCGCGGCGCGCTATCCGATCGTCGATGTCGCCGGACACGAGCACGTCGCGCCGGGTCGCAAGGCCGATCCCGGCGCCGGCTTCGACTGGGCGCGACTGCGCGGCGCGGTGCGCGCGCCGGAGCTCCGCTTCGCCGCCTGACCGCCGCGTTTCGCAACTCCATTTCGGCGACGTGTCAAGGCAGATTGGCGACAATCGGTCCGTGAGAAATCTACGGGTTGAACACTATATGTAGTGGTTGACCGGGCGCTCAGACCCTAGATATAGTGTCCATCGCGTATCCTGATTTCAGCCTCGACGAGCCCGCGCCGCAGCGTTTTCGCGGTGAGCGGACGGCGAGGTCCGAGGCTTCGGCGGCAGCGCCGGAGCGTTGCCACACGCCTCCGGCGCTGCAGAACGCCGGGGCACCCAGAGGGGACTCCATGCAAGCTTCCACCGCCACGGCGACCGCCATCGCTTCGGCCTCGACGCGCGCTCCCGCGCGCCCCGCTCCCGCCGCGTCCGCCTACCAGGGCTACCAGATCCTGCGCCGCAACGGCGCCGTCGTCTCGTTCGAGCCGAACAAGATCGCGGTCGCGCTGATGAAGGCGTTCCTCGCCGTCCACGGCACGCAGGGCGCGGCGTCGGCGAGCGTGCGCGAGACGGTCGACCAGCTGACCGAGACGGTCGTGCGCGGCCTGCTGCGCTCGCGTCCGGGCGGCGGCACGTTCCACATCGAGGACGTCCAGGACCAGGTCGAGCTCGGCCTGATGCGCGGCGGCCACCACGAGGTCGCGCGCGCGTACGTGCTCTACCGCGAGCGGCGCGCGCAGGAGCGCGCGCGCCAGGGCGCCGCGCCGGTCGCCGCGCCGCCGGTGCTGATGGTCACCGACCGCGGCGTTCGCGTGCCGTTCGACGCCGCGCGCATGCAGGCGCTGATCGAATCGGCGTGCGCCGGCCTCGGCGCCGACGTCCGCCCCGAGCCGATCCTGACCGAGACGCGCCGCAACCTCTACGACGGCGTCCCGATCGACGAAGTCCACAAGGCGGCGATCCTCGCGGCGCGCACGCTGATCGAGAAGGACCCGGGCTACACGCGGGCGACGGCGCGGCTCCTGCTGCACACGATCCGGCGCGAGATCCTCGGCGAGGAGCTGCTGCAGTCGGACATGCAGGCGCGCTACGCCGAATACTTTCCCGAGTTCGTCAAGGAGGGGATCGCCGCCGAGCTGCTCGACGATCGCCTCCAGCAGTTCGACTTGGGTCGGCTCGGCGCCGCGCTGAAAGCCGAGCGCGACCTGCAGTTCGACTATCTCGGCCTGCAGACGCTCTACGACCGCTACTTCCTGCACGTCGACGAGCGCCGGATCGAGCTGCCGCAGGCGTTCTTCATGCGCGTCGCGATGGGCCTGGCGCTCGGCGAGATCGACCGCGAGGAGCGCGCGATCGAGTTCTACGAGGTGCTCTCGACGTTCGACTTCATGAGCTCGACGCCGACGCTCTTCAATTCGGGCACGCGCCGCTCGCAGCTCTCGAGCTGCTACCTGACGACGGTCTCCGACGACCTCGACGGCATCTACGAGGCGCTGAAGGAAAACGCCTTGCTCTCCAAGTTCGCCGGCGGCCTCGGCAACGACTGGACGAACGTGCGTGCGCTCGGCAGCCACATCAAGGGCACCAACGGCAAGAGCCAGGGCGTCGTGCCGTTCCTGAAGGTCGTCAACGACACCGCGGTCGCCGTCAACCAGGGCGGCAAGCGAAAGGGCGCGGTCTGCGCGTACCTCGAGACGTGGCACCTCGACATCGAGGAATTCCTCGAGCTGCGCAAGAACACCGGCGACGACCGTCGCCGCACGCACGACATGAACACGGCGAACTGGATCCCCGACCTGTTCATGCGCCGCGTGATGGA
>JASLGD010000594.1 GCA_030150305.1 Caldimonas sp.
CGGAGGTGTCGCTGGTCGCGATCCTGGACGCCGACAAGGAAGGGTTCCTCCGCTCCGAGCGCAGCCTGATCCAGACGATCGGCCGGGCGGCGCGCAACCTGAACGGCAAGGCGATCCTCTATGCCGACCAGGTGACCGAGTCGATGCAGCTCGCCCTCGACGAGACCAATCGCCGGCGCGAGCGCCAGGTCGCCCACAACCTGGCGAACGGGATCACGCCGCGGACCGTCAGCAAGCGGGTCAAGGAGATGATCGACGGCATCTACCAGGACAAGGACGCCAGGGACGGGCGCAAGGCCGCCGGCCGGCCGGGAGCAGCGGTCGAGGCGCTGTCGGAGAAGGACCTCGGCAAGCGGATCAAGCAGCTCGAGCGCCAGATGCTCGAGCACGCCCGCAACCTCGAGTTCGAGCAGGCCGCGCGGACCCGCGACCAGCTCGCCGCGCTGCGCGAGCAGGCGTTCGGCGCCTCGGTGTCGGAGCAGGTCGCCTCGGGCGGAGCTGCGTCGACGCCGACCCCGCCGGCGCGCCCTTGAACGGGAACTAATCGGCGCAATCTCGACCAAATCGGTCGGCTTCCGCTATACTTGAGAAAAATACTCAGGTTAGGGAGGACCCGGTCGCGGCCCGGCGTTTGCTGGTTCGCGACTGCCGCTGGAAACAGCGTTCCGACCCCGGTTTGAGGAGTTTCCCATGCGTCTCACCACAAAAGGCCGCTTCGCCGTCACCGCCATGATCGACCTCGCCCTGCGCGAGCACTCGGGGCCGGTGGCGCTCGCCGCGATCAGCGGCAGGCAGCAGATCTCGCTGTCGTATCTCGAGCAGCTGTTCGGCAAGCTGCGCCGGCACGAGCTCGTCGAGAGCACCCGAGGCCCTGGCGGCGGCTATTCGCTCGGCCGCCGCTCCGAGGACATCACCGTCGCCGACATCATCGTCGCGGTCGACGAGCCGATCGACGCGACCGGTTGCGCGGGCAAGGAGAACTGCATGGGCGACGACGCGGGCCGCTGCATGACGCACGACCTGTGGGCGAGCCTCAACTCCAAGATGATCGAGTTCCTCGACTCGGTGTCGCTCAAGAAGCTGGTCGACGAGCAGCTCGCCAAGGGCGTCTCGATCGAGGAGCAGCCGGTGAAGCGCGCGATCTCGACGCAGCCGGTCGTCAAGCCGATCAAGATCACGGCGCCGAACTCGGTGTTCGCGCTCGGCGCGGCGCTGTCCAAGTAAAGGCCCGGCCCGCTCGTCTTTGCCACGACTCCGCCATGACTCCGCATTTCCCGATCTATCTGGACTACGGCGCGACGACGCCGGTCGACCAGCGCGTCGTCGACGCCATGATTCCGTGGTTGCGCGAGCACTTCGGCAACCCGGCGTCGCGCAGCCACGCCTGGGGCTGGGAGGCCGAGAAGGCGGTCGAGCGTGCGCGCGAGCAGGTCGCCGAGCTGATCAACGCCGATCCGCGCGAGATCATCTGGACCTCGGGAGCGACCGAGTCCGACAACCTCGCGTTGAAGGGCGCGGCGCAGTTCTACAAGACGCGCGGCAAGCACCTCGTCACCGTCAAGACCGAGCACAAGGCGGTGCTCGACACGATGCGCGAGCTCGAGCGGCAGGGCTTCGACGTCACCTATCTCGACGTCCGCGAAGACGGCCTGCTCGACCTCGACGCGTTCAAGGCGGCGCTGCGTCCCGACACGATCCTCGCCTCGGTGATGCTCGTCAACAACGAGATCGGCGTCATCCAGGACATCGCGGCGATCGGCGCGATCTGCCGCGAGCGCAACATCGTGTTCCACGTCGACGCGGCGCAGGCGACCGGCAAGGTGACGATCGACCTCGCCAAGCTGCCGGTCGACCTGATGAGCCTGGCGTCGCACAAGACGTACGGCCCGAAGGGGATCGGCGCGCTCTACGTTCGCCGCAAGCCCCGGGTGCGGATCGAGGCGCAGATGCACGGCGGCGGCCACGAGCGCGGCATGCGCTCGGGAACGCTGCCGACGCACCAGATCGTCGGCATGGGCGAGGCATACCGCATCGCACGCGCGGAGATGGGGACCGAGATCGAGCGGATCCGCATGCTCCATCGCCGCCTCATCGAAGGCCTCTCCGGAATCGAGCAGACGTTCCTCAACGGCCATCCGACGCAGCGGGTGCCGCACAACGTCAACATGTCGTTCAACTACGTCGAGGGCGAGTCGCTCATCATGGGCGTCAAGGGCATCGCCGTCTCGTCGGGGTCGGCGTGCACGTCGGCGAGCCTCGAGCCGAGCTACGTGCTGCGCGCGCTCGGCCGCAGCGACGAGCTCGCCCACTCGAGCCTGCGCATGACGATCGGCCGCTTCACGACCGAGGAAGAGATCGACTACGTCGTCGCGACGCTGAAGGATCGCGTCGCCAAGCTGCGCGAGCTGTCGCCGCTCTGGGACATGTACCTCGAAGGCATCGACCTCGACACCATTCAGTGGGCGGCGCACTGACGCAGCCCCGCAGTACAGGGAGTACACCATGGCATACAGCGAGAAGGTCGTCGACCACTACGAGAACCCGCGCAACGTCGGCTCGTTCGCCAAGGGCGAGGAGTCGATCGGGACGGGGATGGTTGGCGCGCCCGCCTGCGGCGACGTGATGAAGCTGCAGATCAAGGTCAACCCGGAGACCGGCGTCATCGAGGACGCGAAGTTCAAGACCTACGGCTGCGGCTCGGCGATCGCGTCGAGCTCGCTCGTCACCGAATGGGTCAAGGGCAAGTCGCTCGACCAGGCGCTCGAGATCAAGAACTCGCAGATCGCGACCGAGCTCGCGCTGCCGCCGGTGAAGATCCACTGCTCGATCCTCGCCGAGGACGCGATCAAGGCCGCCGTCAACGACTACAAGGCGAAGCATCCCGCGGTCGAGCGCGACGCCGCAGAGGTCGCCGGCTGAGATGTCGGTCACCCTCACCGAAGCCGCGGCGCGTCACGTCAGCCGCTACCTCGGCAAGCGAGGCCGGGGCATCGGCGTGCGCCTCGGCGTCAAGACGACCGGCTGCTCGGGCCTCGCGTACAAGCTCGAGTACGCCGACGAGTTCGCGCCCGAGGACCACGTCTTCGAGGACCACGGCGTCAAGGTCATCGTCGACCCGAAGAGCCTGCCGTACATCGACGGCACGCGCCTCGATTTCGTGCGCGAGGGCCTCAACGAAGGCTTCAAGTTCGACAACCCGCGCGAGAAGGACCGCTGCGGCTGCGGCGAGTCGTTCCGGGTCTAGGGCGCTTCGGGGAGTCAACGCTTCGCTCAATCCTGCGGGCCCGCGACGCGGGCCCTTCTCGTTTCTGAACATGCATCTCGCCGCTGACGACTTCGAGCTGTTCGGCCTGCCGCGCCGGTTCGCGATCGCTCGCGCCGAGCTCGACGCCAGGCGGCGCGCGCTGCAGGCCGAGGTGCACCCCGACCGCTTCGCCAGCGCCGACGCGGCATCGCGGCGCGCGGCGATGCAGTGGGCGGTGCGCGTCAACGAGGCGTACGAGCGGCTCGTCGATCCGGTGCGGCGCGCAGCCTACCTGTGCGAGCTCGCGGGCGTGCCGATCGGCGCCGAGGACAACACGGCGATGCCGACCGAGTTCCTGCAGCAGCAGATGGCGTGGCGCGAGTCGCTCGACGAAGCCGAGTCGCGTGCCGACGTCGACGCCGTCGAGCGCGAGCTCGCCCGCGAGCGCCGGGCTGCATACGAGCGGCTCGCGGCCGCGCTCGACGATCGCCACGACGTCGCGGTTGCGGCGGCCGAAGTGCGCGCGCTGATGTTCATCGAGCGCTTCGCCGCCGACGTCGAGCGGCGCATCGCCGCGTTCGAGGCCTGAGATGGCGCTGCTGCAGATCTCCGAGCCCGGCGCTTCGCCCGAGCCGCACGCGCGCCGCCACGCCGTCGGCATCGATCTCGGGACGACCCACTCGCTCGTCGCCGCGGTGCGCAGCGGCGTCGCCGAATGCCTGCCCGACCGCGACGGCGAGGTGCTGTTGCCGTCGGCAGTGCGCTTTCTCGAGGGCGGCCGCGTCCAGGTCGGTCGCGAAGCGCTCGCCGGCTCGGTCGACGATCCGAAGAACACGATCGTGTCGGTCAAGCGGCTGATGGGTCGCGGCCTCGGCGACCTCGGCGAAGGCGCGCGGCGCGCGTACGACTTCGTCGACGATCCCGTCGGCATGGTGCGGCTCGTGACGCGCGCCGGGATCAAGTCGCCGGTCGAGGTCTCGGCCGAGATCCTCGCGACCTTGCGCCAGCGCGCTGAGGACACGCTCGACGCTCACTTGTACGGCGCCGTGGTGACGGTCCCGGCCTACTTCGACGACGCCCAGCGACAGGCGACCAAGGACGCTGCGGAGCTCGCCGGCCTGCACGTGCTGCGCCTGATCAGCGAGCCCACCGCGGCGTCGATCGCGTACGGCCTCGACAACGCGAGCGAAGGCTTGTATGCCGTGTACGACCTCGGCGGCGGCACCTTCGACATCTCGCTCCTGCGGATGACCAAGGGCGTCTTCGAGGTCGTCGCGACGGGCGGTGACTCGGCGCTCGGCGGCGACGACATCGACGCCGCGTTCGCCGCCTGGGCGCTCGCTCGCGCGGGCGTCGAGGCCGCGAGCGCGGGCGACCGCCGGGCAGCGACGCTCGCCGCGCGCGCCGCGAAGGAGACGCTCTCGACCGAGCAGCGCACGACGTTTCGCTGCAGCGTCGCCGGCTCGCCGATCGAAGTCGCCGTCGAGCGCAGCGATCTCGAGTCCGTGGCGCGGCCGTTCGTCGATCGCACGATCGCCGCCGTGCGCGCCGTCGTCCGCGACGCCAAGGTCGCGCGCGACGAGATCGACGGGATCGTCCTCGTCGGCGGCTCGACGCGGATGCCGCTGGTGCGTCAGGCGGTCCACGAGTTCTTCGGCCGGGCGCCGCTCACCAACCTGGATCCCGACCAGGTCGTCGCGCTGGGCGCCGCGCGCCAGGCCGACGCGCTCGCCGGCAACGTCGGCGCCGGCGACCTGCTGCTGCTCGACGTCGTTCCGCTCTCGCTCGGCATCGAGACGATGGGCGGCCTCGTCGAGCGCATCATCGAGCGCAACAGCCCGATCCCGACCGCGCGCGCGCAGAGCTTCACGACGTTCCAGGACGGCCAGACGGCGATGGCGATCCACGTCGTGCAAGGCGAGCGCGACCTGGTCGCCGACTGCCGCTCGCTGGCGCGCTTCGAGCTGCACGGCATCCCGCCGATGGTCGCCGGCGCAGCGCGCATCCAGGTGACGTTCACGGTCGACGCCGACGGCCTGCTCAGCGTCGAGGCGCGCGAGGAAACCTCCGGCGTCGAGGCGTCGGTGACCGTGAAGCCGAGCTACGGTCTCTCGGACGACGAGGTCACGCGGATGCTGCAGGAGGGCTTCGGCCACGCCGAAGACGACATGGCTGCGCGGGCGCTGCGCGAGGCGCAGGTCGACGCCGACCGCCTGCTCGCGGCGCTGGCGTCGGCGCTCGCGAGCGACGGCGACCTGCTCGGCGCCGGCGACCGCGCCGCGGTCGACGAGCTCGCCGAGACGCTGCGCCGCGCGCGTGCCAACGCCGATCGCGCCGCGATCGAGCACGCGGTCGAAGCGCTCTCCGCAGCGACCGAGGCGTTCGCGGCCGAGCGCATGAACCGCGGCGTCCGCCGCGCGCTCGCGGGCCGCCGGGTCGAGGACTTCTGACGATGCCCAGGATCAAGGTCCTGCCGCACGCCGAGTACTGCCCCGAGGGTCGCGAGATCGAGGCGGCGTCGGGCGACTCGATCTGCGAGGCGCTCCTCGAGCACGGCGTCCCGATCGAGCACGCGTGCGAGATGAGCTGCGCGTGCACGACGTGCCACGTCGTCGTCCGCCAGGGCTACGCGTCGCTCGGTGCGCCCGACGAGAGCGAGGAGGACCTGCTCGACCGCGCCTGGGGCCTCGAGCCGACGTCGCGTCTCTCGTGCCAGGCGATCGTCGCGCGCGACGACGTCACGATCGAGATCCCCAAGTACTCGATCAACCACGCCAAGGAGAAGCACTGAAGCCGGCAGCTGCCGGCGGCGGGCGCGCCGCGTGCGCCTCAGCGGCGGTCGTGGTTCGGGCCGATCGCGCGCCGGAGCCAGCCGAGCGGCCGGATCGAGTCGAGGAACGAGTCCGGCGCGGCGGTGTCGCGGTCGCTCAGCACGGCGCGGTGGTCGAGCATCTCGAGAAAGGCGCGCAGCTCGTTCTTCTTCAAGCCGCTGATCTCGATCAGCTTGGCGGCGCTGACGAAGCGCTGCGACATCTCGCTCAGGGCGCGCCGGTGCGCTGTCCGCCGGTACTCGGCCGGCAGCTCGGGCCACGCGAGGAGACGGTACTCTTTCATCGATCGGCGTTGAGCGGGGCGCACTGCGCAGGGCAGCACGGGATGGCGAGCCTAACCGCGGCCGCCTCGCAGAGGAATGCGGTCTTGCGAGGTCTTCGTGATATTTGCAACGGTCGACTGTGGCGACAGCTCGGCGGTCGCGCGGATTCAGGGTAGGGAAATGGAGCGAGCGGAGAGGGCGCGGATCGACGTGCTCGGCATCGAGACGTCGTGCGACGAGACCGGCGTCGCGCTCGTCCGCTCGCGTCCGGGCGTCGCGCCGGCGCTCGTCGCGCAGGCGTTGCACAGCCAGGTCGAGATGCACGCCGACTACGGCGGCGTCGTTCCCGAGCTCGCGTCGCGCGACCACATCCGGCGCGTGCTGCCGCTCCTGCGCGAGGTCCTCGACAGCGCCGGAACGTCGATCGACGGCGTCGATGTCGTCGCCTACACGCGCGGCCCCGGCCTCGCCGGCGCGCTCCTCGTCGGCGCCGGCGTCGCGTGCGCGCTCGCGGCCGCGCTCGATCGGCCGGCGCTCGGCATCCACCACCTCGAGGGCCATCTGCTCTCGCCGTTCCTGTCCGAAGACCCGCCGACCTTTCCGTTCGTCGCGCTCCTCGTCTCCGGCGGCCACACGCAGCTGCTGCGCGTCGACGACGTCGGCGGCTACACGCTGCTCGGCGACACGATCGACGACGCCGCCGGCGAGGCGTTCGACAAGTCGGCCAAGCTGCTCGGCCTCGGCTATCCCGGCGGGCCCGCGCTCGCGCGGCTCGCCGAGTTCGGCGATCCTGCGGCGTATGCGCTGCCGCGGCCGCTGCTGCAGCGCGACTCGCTCGACTTCTCGTTCGCAGGGCTGAAGACGGCGGTCCGCACGCACGTCGCCAAGCTCGACTCGACGTGCGAGCAGGCGCGCGCCGACCTCGCGGCGTCGACGCAGGAGGCGATCGTCGACGTCCTCGCGAAGAAGGCGATGGCGGCGCTCGCCGCGACGCGATGCGATCGCCTCGTCGTCGCCGGCGGCGTCGGCGCGAACGCGGCGCTGCGCGAGCGCCTGCGCCGCGGCTGCGACGAGCGCGGCGCGCGCCTGCACTTCCCCGAGCTCGCGCTGTGCACCGACAACGGCGCCATGATCGCGCTCGCCGCGGCGATGCGGCTCGAGCGCGGTCTCGCCGTGCCGATTCCGAACCACGCCTTCGACGTGCTGCCGCGCTGGCCGCTCGTCGCCCTCTGAGACCGCGCCATGCCGAACCTTCGCCCTGTGATCGATCAGCTGCCCGCGTCGAAGATCCGCGAGGTCGCCAACGCCGCGCTCGATCGCCCCGACGTGCTCGCGTTCTGGTTCGGCGAAAGCGACGAGACGACGCCCGGGTTCATCCGCGACGCCGCGGTGGCATCGCTCGCGGCCGGCGAGACGTTCTACTCGCACAACCTCGGCCTGGCCGACCTGCGCGAAGCGATCGCGCGATACGTCTCGTCGCTGCACCCGTGCGTCGGCAGCGACCGCATCGCGGTGACGTCGTCCGGCGTCAGCGCGCTGATGCTCGCGATGCAGGCGCTCGTCGGCGCCGGCGACGAGGTCGTCGCCGTCGTTCCGGTGTGGCCGCACCTCACCGCCCAGCCGGCGATCCTCGGCGCCCGCGTCACGCGTTTCGCC
>JASLGD010000615.1 GCA_030150305.1 Caldimonas sp.
GCTTCTTGTCGATGCGCGCGGGGGCGACGAGCGTCGACAAGAAGCAGCGCAACCACCGTAGGAAGAACGAAAAGACCACCCTCGAAGACAAGAACCAGACACGCGACGCCGCCGACGAGCAAGACCCCCAACCAGAGCCTCCGCTTGCCGCTGCTCAGAAGGAAGTGGCGAAGCCAGAGCGCGACAAACGCGACTGGCAGCCAGATTGCCGCGACAAACCAGAACCCAGCTGCCAGCGACGCAAGCATCGCAATCCCGCAAAGAAGCGCTGGAACCATCGCCGCCAGCCGCCAAGACATGTCACGCAGCGTACTCCGCCCTCAGGGGTCATTCCGGAACACTGGCCCAGCCGAGCGTCGTGTCTACCCCGTCAATCGAGTGATGTGCTCTACCAGCTGAGCTACGTCGGCGGGTGGGTTCAAGTCTAACCGGGATCTCAGAGCGTCCACCCTGTCCAGGGAAATGGACCAGTGGTGTTCCACTGACGAGACCCTGGTCTTAGTCCTGCCCTTCTTTCCGCCAAGGCCGGCCAGGGGCGGCAATGTGACGTGCCGCCGTTCGCGCAACTCGCCGGAATCGAACTCGCGCCGCGCCTCCAGCCCAATCACAAGAAGAAGGCCTTCAGGCGGCTGTTGATCCAACCGCGCAGGTCCATCCTCGTCATGGCCCGCATCAGCGAAGACGCACACACCCAGCCGGCAATCGACTGATCACCGAGGACGCTCATGTGTGCTCGCAGCGCCTTCACAGGATCGCGCAAGGCGCACCACAGGCGCGTGGGCAAATCTGAATGAAGACAACACGTCTCGCCTGGAAGGAGCTGCAATGTCCATCAACGCCGTTATCGCCCTCAATGCCCTGCTCGACCTTGGCATCGTCCTCGCCGTCGCGATGATCATGCGCGTCCCGTTCGTGATCGACCGCATGAGAGGCGAAGCCGCGATCTACGCCTTCGCCTCGCCTCTCCCCGAAGACCTCGCCGCTTAGCGCGGCGAGGTCTTCACGCGCGGCCGCCGCCGCCGGATGAGTCTTGCCCGCCCGGACTACCGGGCGCCAAACCGCGCTTCGTCGCAGGTCCTGCCCGAGGTGCGATCTGGCGATCGCGGCCACCCTTGTCCTCCGTCAGCTCGCCAACCCACGACGAGTTATCGAGTGCCTGGGCGGTGACTCGCGTGACGTCCCACAGTTCGCAGCGTCTTCCCATCTCGCCCCGACTCGGTTCTCAGGTCGCCGCACGACAGTGAAGCGCGAATCCGGGATCGTCCCGGCCTAGTGAAAGGAAACGCATGAAGAACACTCTGACCAGGCTGACGTTTGGAGCGGCCGTGCTCGTGGCGGCCGCACTCGGTGGGGCCGCGATCGCCGGCGCCGCCTCCTCGACCGGCACCACCAAGACGACGACGCCGTCCGCGCCTGCCTTTCCCGTTCATGGCAGCGCGTCGCACGAGAGCGCCGAGACCGCGGTGACTGGTTCCGCCGCAGACTCGGCAAAGGCGGCCGCGGTGACGTACGTCGGTAGCGGCACCGCTGGCGACGTGACCACCGACTTCACCGGCGCCGGGTACGAGGTCACGGTGACAAAGTCCGACGGGAGCACGGTCGAGGTGCATCTCGACAGCTCGTTCAACGTGGTGCAGGGCGGTCCGGGCGGCCCCGGCGGCTTCGCGGGGCCCGCACACGGCTCCGCGGCGCATGAGAACGCCGAAAAGGCCGTGACCGGCAGTGCGGCGGACAGCGCGAAAGCGGCCGCCGTGAAATACGTCGGCAGCGGAACCGCCAGCGACGTCACCACGGACTTCACCGGCACCGGGTACGAGGTGACGGTCACGAAGTCCGACGGGAGCACGGTCGAGGTGCATCTCGACAGCTCCTTGAACGTGGTGCAGGGCCCGCCAGGCTTCGGGCACTGATCCACCCGACCCGCGCGGGGCCCGGCGTTCTCCAGCCGGGCCCCGCTTCGCATCTCAGAAACCTCCCAGCAGCGACTCAGGCGCCTGTTACGCGGGGCGGACACGCTGGTGGCATGAATTTCTACAGCGACACCTTTGAAGCGATCGGCGTCACCAACCAGGTAACGGTCGTCGACGAACGCGCCCTTCCCGAGGCCGTGCGGATCGCCCGCTGCGAGATTGCAGCGCTCGACGATGCCTGCAGCCGGTTCCGGGACGACTCGGAGCTCGCGCGCTTGAACCGTGACAGCGGCGGCAGCGTCTCGCCGCTGCTGCTCGAAGCACTCGAAGCCGCGCTCGCCGCGGCCGAGGAGACCGGCGGGCTGGTCGATCCGACCGTCGGCGGCGCGATGCGAGGCCTTGGCTACGACCGCGACTTCGATGTCGTCATCCGAGCGAATCCGCGGCCGTCGTTTGAGCTTCGACCGGCGAGCGGCTGGAGATCGATCCGCCTCAACTCCGCGGCTGCGACAGTGACGTTCGCGCGCGGAACAGAGCTCGACCTCGGCGCAACCGCGAAGGCGTTCGCCGCCGACCGCATCGCGTCGGCCGTGCACTCCGCCGTGGGCTCCCCCGTCCTCGTCTCCCTCGGTGGGGACATCGCGGTCGCCGGTGCGATCCCTCCGGACGGCTGGCCAGTGCTCGTCACCGACGACTCGCGCGCCGCCGTCGCGGATGGGCAGGTCATCGCGATCCGCGGGGGTGGCCTTGCCACCTCGAGCACGACCGTCAGGCGCTGGCGCGCCGGCGGGGTCGAGCACCACCACATCATCGACCCGCGCACCGGCGCTCCCGCGGCCGAGTCCTGGCGCACGGTCAGCGTCGCCGCACCGACCTGCCTCGAGGCAAACACCTTCGCCACGGCAGCGGTCGTCCTAGGCTCGGACGCGCCGCGCTGGCTCATGCAGCACCGCATCGCGGCTCGCCTGGTCAGAGCCGACGGCGCGGTTGAGACGGTCGGAAGCTGGCCCCAACAAGGAGATGCGAACGGATGAAGACCTACGGAACCAAACGAGAGCACGGCGAGCGCGCCGCGCGGCGCATGACACGCCGCATCGCCGCGGCCGCCGCGACGGGAGCCGCCGTGATAGCGGGCGCGCTCGGACTGCAGCCCGCGCACTCGACCACGAGCTCGTCCTCGTCTTCGAGCTCGCGCGCGAGCTCGTCGGAGGCGACGCAGTCAACCGGATCGGTGTCCAACTCGTCGTCCTCGCCCGCAACGATGCCGCCGTCCGCGCCGAGCGCGACGTCGCAGAGTCCGGTGGCGCAGTCGGGCGGCTCGTGAGCGGCTCCCACAGCGGACGCTCAGGAACAGCCAAGGAAACCCCGAGGCCCGGCCGCTCTCATGGATACGTGAACACGAAGTCTTCACCTTCGAACGACCGCGGAACCCGAGCCGTTCGCCGCATCACTCGCGCCGTCGCTCTCGGCGGCACCGCGGCAGCGGCGCTCGTGGGCGGCGGGATCGCCCTTGAATCCGGCGCCGCGCAAGCGTCCAACGCGAAGACCACGGCAGATCGCGCGGCGGTCGAGGTCGCAGCGATCCGGAAGGCCGCGCTGGTCGCCGAACGGACGGCGGCGGCGAAAATCGCGGTAGCCGACCGGAAGATCGCGGCGGCCCAGCGGAAGGCTGCTGCCGCTGAGAATCAGGCAGCAGCCGCTGCGCGAAAGCTCACCGCTACGAAGGCCGCAGCGAGCGGTTCGGCGTCCACCTCAGCCGCGACGCAGTCGCCCACGACCACCGCAAGCGCCGCACAGACCACTACGACCGCTACCACGAGCAAAAGCTCGCCGAGCGTGTCCCCGTCGCCGCCGGTCGCCCAGTCGGGTGGCTCGTGATGCTGACGAACGCCGACTGGTATCTCATCCGCTCGACCGGCGTCGTCGCGCTCGTCCTGCTGACCGTCTCGATGACGCTCGGGATCCTCGCATCGAACCGCGGCCGTATCGGGGGCCAGCCGCGCTTCGTGACCGCGGCCGTCCATCGCAGCGTGTC
>JASLGD010000628.1 GCA_030150305.1 Caldimonas sp.
GGGCGCGGCGCGAAGGTCGCGCCGCGCCCGGCGCTCGCGCCATCGCCCGTCTTGCGCGCCTTCGCCGGCTTGGCCGACGGGCGCGCCTTCGCCGCGACAGCGACGGCGATCGGCTTTGCGGCCGCGTCGGCGGCCCGCGTCGCCGCGGCGAGCTCCCGCAGCTTCGTCATCGCCCGGCGCAGCTCGCCGCCGAGCTCGCCGACGTCGGGCACCGCGCGCCGGCAGGCGATCAGCCCGAAGCAGAGCTGGTCGACGTGGCTCTGCACCGTGATGTTGAGGGCGACGCCATGGACGACGATCGAGAGCGGGTAGTACTCGAGCATGCGCGCGCCGCACAGGTAGACCTCGACGCGCGAGCCGGGGACGTTCGAGATCGTGACGTTGGCCAGGCGCAGCCAGTCGGCGATGCGCGAGCGGCCGTAGAGCGAAGCGAGGCCGCTCAGCAGCCACGGCGAGCCGAGCGACGGGAAGTCGGTCGGGATCACGCCGCGAAACGTTCCCATCTGCTTCTTCATCGCCGACGTGCCGCGCTGGATCGCGCGCATCCGCTCGGCGGGGTCGGCGAGCTCGGTGCCGAGATCGATCAGCGTTCCGGCGACCTGGTTGTTGGCCGTCGTGTCGCCCTCCTGGCGCAGCGAGATGGGAACGCCGGCGACGAGCGACTGCGCGGGCAGCTCGCCCGACTCCTTGAGATACGCGCGCAGCGCCGTGCTGCACAGCCAGAGGACGACGTCGTTGATCGACGCGCCGAGCGACTTGCCGATCGACTTGATCTCGCCGAGCGGCAGCGACACCGCGGCGAACGCGCGCTGGTTGGTGATCGTGTGGTTGAACGGCGTCGCCGGCGCGAGCTTGAACGGGGTCGACGGCGCTTCGCCCTTGCGCGCCAGGCGCGCTTCGCCGCTCTCGCCGCCGCGCTCGACGAGCGCCTCGCGGGTGGCGTCGAGCGCGGTGCGCGCGAGCCTGGGCAGCAGGCGCGCGGTCTGCACGATCTGCTGCGCCTGGTTCTGCAGCGCCGCCGCGAGCAGCTCGGCGACGCCGAGCTGGTACGTGTTGGCGCGCGCCTCGCGCGGCCGCTTGACCGCGCGCGGCTCGGGCGTCAGGTCGAACAGGCTCGTCGCCATCGCGACGCCGGCCTGGCCGTCGACCGCGGCGTGGTGGACCTTGCCGTAGAAGCCGATGCGGCCGTCGGCGAGGCCCTCGATGACGTAGAACTCCCAGAGCGGCCGCGAGCGGTCGAGCACCATCGAATGCAGGCGCGCCGCGAGCGTCTCGAGCTGCGCGAGCGAGCCCGGCTTGGGCAGCACGAGGTGGCGGACGTGGTAGTCGAGGTCGATGTCGTCGTCGTGGATCCAGACCGGGTTGGCAAGGTCGAACGGCATCAGCGCGAGCTTGCGCGTGAAGACGGGCGCGAGATGCATGCGCGCCGCGACGTGCGCCTTCACCGTCTCGTAGAACCCCTCGCCGCGATAGCCGGCCGGCGGCTCGAACAGGTTGAGGCTGCCGACGTGCATCGGCATCTCGGCGCTCTCCATGTGCAGGAACGCGCCGTCGACGATGCTCAGGTGTTTCATCTGGGTCATGGCGCGGCTCCGGGAAGCGGTCCGATGTTGTAACCCTTCGCCCGTCGCGACGACAGCGGGGCTTGCACGGTGGCGCACAATCGTGCGATGGACCGTCACCCCGGCGCAGCGCAGGCGGCCGAACGTCGCGCGTTCTACGAGACGATCGACGCGCTCGGCATGACGCCGCTGTGGGAAGTGCTCGGCGCGCTCGTCCCGCCGGCGCCGAAGAGCCCGGTCGCGCCGGTGCATTTCCGCTACGACGCGATCCGGCCGCACGTGATGACCGCCGGGCAGCTGATCACCGCCGAGGAAGCCGAGCGCCGCGTCCTCGTCCTCGAGAACCCGGCGCTGCGCGGCCGTTCGTCGATCACGCAGTCGCTCTACGCCGGGCTGCAGCTGATCCTGCCGGGCGAGGTCGCGCCGGCGCACCGCCACACGCAGACGGCGCTGCGTCTCGTCCTCGACGGCGAAGGCGCATACACCGCGGTCGACGGCGAGCGCACGACGATGCGCTTCGGCGACTTCATCATCACGCCGTCGTGGACGTACCACGACCACGGCAACCTGGGGCAGGACCCGGTCGTCTGGCTCGACGGCCTCGACATCCCGCTCGTGCGCTTCCTCGACGCCGGCTTCGCCGAGAAGAGCACGGTCGCGTCGCGCAGCGCGACGCGGCCCGAAGGCGACGCGCTTTTTCGCTACGGCTACAACCTGCTGCCGCTCGACCACGCACCCGCGGCGTCGGAGCCATCGCGCGTCTTCGTCTACCCGTACGCGCGCACCCGCGAGGCGCTCGCCGGCATCGCGCGCGCCGACGCCGATCCGCACGTCGGCTGCAAGCTCCGCTACGTCAACCCGGCGACCGGTCGCTCGCCGATGCCGACGATCGGCACCTTCGCGCAACGGTTGCCGAAGGGGTTCGCGACCAAGCCGATGAGAAGCAGCGACAGCACGGTCTACGTCTGCCTCGAGGGCTGCGGCCGCGCGACCATCGCGGCGAGCGGCGACGCGAACGAGGCGACGTTCGACTTCGCGCCGCGCGACGTCTTCGTCGTGCCGTCGTGGCGCGCGTTCACGCTCGCGGCTGTCGACGACACGTTCCTGTTCAGCTTTTCCGACCGACCGGTGCAGGAAGTGCTCGGCCTCTGGCGAGAGGAGCGGATGGAGTGACGCTGCGCGCCGCCGCGCCTGTCATCGTCGCGGGCGGCGGCATCGGTGGTCTCGCCGCTGCGCTCGCGCTCGCCGGGCGCGGCTTTCGCGTCAAGGTCCTCGAGCAGTCGAGCGAGCTCGGCGAGATCGGCGCCGGCGTCCAGCTCGGGCCGAACGCGTTCGCCGCGTTCGACGCGCTCGGCGTCGGCGAGCAGGCGCGCGGCCGCGCCGTCTACATCGACCGTCTCGTGATGATGGACGCGGTCGACGAATCGGTCGTCGCCGAGGTGCCGACTGGCGATGCGTTTCGCGCCCGCTTCGGCAATCCGTACGCCGTGATCCACCGCGCCGACGTGCATCGCTCGCTGCTCGAGGGCGTGCGCGCGCGGGACGGCATCGAGGTGCTGACGTCGACCCGCGTCACCGGCTTCGCGCCGAGCGACGACGGCGTCGTCGTGTTCGACGCGAGCGGCGGCCGCCACGCCGGCATCGCGCTCGTCGGCTGCGACGGCGTCAAGTCGGCGGTGCGTGCGCAGACGGTCGGCGACGACGTGCGCGTCTCGGGCCACGTCGTCTATCGCGCGGTCGTCGACGTCGCCGACTTCCCCGCCGACCTGCGCTGGAACGCGGCTGCCGTCTGGGCCGGGCCGAACTGCCATCTCGTGCACTATCCGCTGCGCGGCGGTGAGCAATACAACGTCGTCGTCACCTTCCACAGCCGCAAGCCCGAGACGTGGAGCGTCAGCGAAGGCAGCCAGGAAGAGGTGCTGTCGTACTTCGACGGCATCGCGCCGCGGCCGCGGCGGCTGTTGCAGCTGCCCAAGAGCTGGAAGCGCTGGGCGACCGCCGACCGCGCCCCGATCGAGCGCTGGACGCACGGCCGCACGACGCTGCTCGGCGACGCCGCGCATCCGCTGCTGCAGTACCTCGCGCAAGGCGCGTGCATGGCGATCGAGGACGCGGTGACGCTCGGCCGCGCCCTCGCCGCGTGCGACGACGACGTCGACGCCGCCTTCGCGCTCTACGACCGGTCGCGCGTCGCCCGGACCGCGCGCGTCGTGCTGATGACGCGCGAGATGGGGCGCCTCTACCACGCGCACGGCGTCGAGCGCCTCGTCCGCAACGATCTCTGGCGCGGCCGCGCCCCGGAGCGCTTCTACGACGCGCTCGAGTGGCTCTACGGCTGGACGGCGGCGCGCGCGCTCGCGCATTGACGGCGCGCTCGCTCGGGCATCGATCACGCGGGTAAACACTCGGCGGCGGCGTTCGCCGCCTCGATACAGTGGAACGGTTCAGTAAACCGATACACAACGGAGACATGTCGATGGCCCCAGCCGCTCTTGCCCCGCGTCGCCGCCTCCTTCGCCTCGCCGGCGCCGCCGCGGCCATCGGCGCGCTGCCCGCGCTCGCGCGCGCGCAGTCGCGCGTCACGCTGCGCTTCTCGTCGTCGATGGTCGCCGACCAGAACGCCGCCCACTTCGTCTGGTACGAGCGCCTGCAGTCGAACCTGAAGACGGCGATGGGCGACGCGATCCACATCGACTACTTCCCGAACAACCAGCTCGGCAAGGAAAGCGACGTCGTCCAGCAGGTCAAGGTGGGCTCGGTCGACATGATGGTCTCGGGCTCGTCGATCTTCGCCACCGTCTGCCCCGAGCTCGGCATGCTCGACCTCGGCTACCTGTTCGACAACTACGCGCACGTCGCCAGGGCGATGGACGGCCCGTCGGGCGCCGCGCTGAACGAGATGCTGCAGAAGAGCTCGGGCTGCACGATCCTCACCTGGGCGTCGCACTTCGGGCCGCGCAGCGTCTACACGAAGATGCCGGTCAAGTCGCTCGCCGACGTCAAGGGCGTGAAGCTGCGCGTGCTGCCGACGCCGGCCTTCATCGAAACCTTCAAGGCGATGGGCGCGATTCCGACGCCGATCCCGTTCGGCGAGCTCTACATGGCCGCGCAGACCGGCGTCGTCGACGGCTTCGAGCACGATGCCGCGACGGTGCTCGCGAGCAAGCTCGACGAGGTCGTCAAGTCGTGCTGGCTGACCGAGCACCTGTTCAGCCCGATGGTCGTCGTGATCGGCAAGCGCGGCATGGACAAGATCCCCGCCGATCTGAAGCCCGCGTTCCAGAAAGCGGTGGCGGAGGCGACCGCGCAGCAGCGCGCGATCGCGAGCGACAAGGGCGCCGCGGCGATCGACGAGCTGAAGAAGAAGGGCATCGCGTTCCACCCGATGTCGGCGGCCGACCGCGCGACCGTGCGCCAGGCGATGAGCAGCGGGCTGTGGGCGGCGTTCGCGAAGCAGTACCCACCGACGGCGCCGCTCTTCGCCGCGATCCAGTCGGCGCGCGCCTGAGGCCGTGGGGGCAGGCGCAGCCGCTGCGACCGACCCGGCCGCTGCGACGAACCCGGCCGCTGCGGGAAACCCGGCCGCTGCGGCAGACCCGGCGCGCAGCGCCGGCCAGGCGACCCAGCCCGGCCGCGCGCTCGAGCGCGTCACGACCGCGATCGAGTGGCTGTCGGCTGCCGTGCTGTGCGCCGACGTGCTGCTCGTGTTCGTCTCGGTCATCTACCGCTACGCGCTCCACGATCCCGTCGACTGGGCCGAGGAGATCGCTCGGGCGCTGATGATCGTGCTCGTCTTCTTCGGTGCGGCGAGCGTGCTCGCGCGCAGCCAGCATGTCGGCGTCGACGTCTTCCGCCGGCGCCTGCCCGAGCGCTGGCAGCCGGTGCTGATCCAGCTCGCGCACTGGATCATCGCCGCGGTCGCCGCGAGCCTCGCGGTGTCGGCGTTCCTGCTCGTGATCGACTCGTGGACGCAGCGAACCTCGCTCGGCCTGCCGCAGTGGATCTACGTGCTGCCGGTGCTCGTCGGCAGCGTGCTGATGACGCTGTTCGGCATCGCCAACGCATTGCAGGGTCCGCGCCGCGCCGTCTGGACGAGCCTGGCGATCGCGGCCGCGATCGCGATCGCGGTGTGCGCCTGGAACGTCGCGTCGCCCGCGCGGCCGGTGCCGCACGGCGCGCTGCTCGGCGTCGCCTTCGTCGGCGGCCTGGCGCTCGGCGTGCCGATCGGCTTCGTGCTCGCGTTCGCCTCGCTCGTCTACTTCCTCTGCGATCCGTCGTTGCCGATGCTCGTCTACGCGCAGCAGGTGATGGCCGGCAGCGACCACTTCGTGCTGCTCGCGATTCCGTTCTTCGTCCTCGCCGGGCTTTTGATGGAAGCCAACGGCATGTCGGCGCGGCTGATCGAGCTGCTCCTGCGCGTGTTCGGCAGGCTGCGCGGCAGCATGGGCCTGATCACGATCAGCGCCACCGCGTTCTTCTCCGGCGTCTCGGGATCGAAGCTCGCCGACGTCGCCGCCGTGGGCGGCATCGTCATGCCGGCGGTGCGGCGCACCCGACAGGACCCGAACGAGGCCGCGGGCCTGCTCGCGTGCAGCGCGGTGATGGCCGAGACGATCCCGCCGTGCATCAACATGATCATCATGGGCTTCGTCGCCAACATCTCGATCGCGGGCCTCTTCATGGCGGGCCTGGTGCCGGCGGCGGTGCTCGCCCTCGCGCTCGCCGCGCTCACGATCGCCGTCGGCCGCACGATCGATCCCGACGAGGCGTTCCCGAAGCGCACGCCGCTCTTGCGCCTGCTCGGCGGCGCGCTCGTCGCGCTGGTGATGATCGGCATGATCGGCAAGGGCGTCACGTCGGGCGTCGCGACATCGACCGAGGTGTCGTCGTTCGCGGTCGTCTACGCGCTCGTCGTCGGCTGGGCGGCGTTTCGCGAGCTCACCTGGGCGAGCGTCGCGCGGCTGTTCGTGCGCTCGGCGTCGATGGCCGGCAGCATCCTCTTCATCGTCGCGGCGGCGTCGAGCGTGTCGTACGCGCTCACGATCGAGCAGGTTCCGCAGATGGCATCGAATGCGATGGTCGCGTTCGCGCACCAGCACGGCAGCCTGATGTTCGTGCTGCTCTCGGTCGGCATCATGGTCGTGTTCGGCGCGGTGCTCGAAGGCGCTCCGGCGCTGATCATCTTCGGCCCGCTGCTGACGCCGATCGCGCAGCAGCTCGGCGTCCATCCGCTCCACTTCGGCACGGTGATGGTGATCGCGATGGGGCTCGGGCTGTTCGCGCCGCCGCTCGGGCTCGGGCTGTTCGCGACGTGCGCGATCACCGGCACCGAGGTCAAGCACGTCGCCCGGCCGATGGCGAAGTACCTGCTGGTGCTGCTCGTCACCCTGGTCGCGCTCGTCCTCCTGCCGCAGCTGTCGCTCTGGCTGCCGGCGCGGCTGGGCCTCTGAGAAGGAACGCCGCCGCATGGCCACGATCCAGGATGTCGCGCAGCGCGCCGGCGTGTCGGTGAGCACGGTGTCGAACGTGCTCAACGGCCGCACTGACCGCATGCGCGGCGAGACGCTCGAGCGCGTCGAGGCCGCGATCCGGGCGCTGCGCTTCACGCCCAACAAGCTCGCGCAGCGGCTGAAGACCGGGCACACGCCGCTGCTCGGCCTGCTCATCCCGTCGACCGCCAACCCGATGTACGGCTACATCGCGCGCGAGGTCGAGTCCGCGGCGCAGGAGCGCTACGGCCACCGGCTGCTGATCGGCAGCACCTATCGCGACCGCGCCAAGGAGGCGTCGTTCTTCGACGACCTGCTCGCGCACGGCGTGCGCAAGGTGATCGTGATTTCGTCGCTCGCCGACGAAGGCCACTTCGAGAGCGCCGCCGCGCGCGGCATGGCGGTCGTCAGCTACGACCGTCGCGCGACCCCGGGTCGGCGCACCAGCGTCAGCCACGTCACGCCGGACAACTTCGAAGCGGCGCGGCTGGCGACGCAGCACCTGATCGACCACGGCCATCGCGAGCTCGCGTTCGCCACCGTCGCGGGCATGACGATGAGCCGAAGCGCGAAGATCGCCGGCTTCCAGGCCGCCGCCGATGCGGCGGGCCTGCGCCGCAGCGCCAAGGTGATCGATGGCGGCCTGCTCGACGAATACGGCGACTCGGTGATCGCCGACGTCGGCCGCGCGATCGGCGCGCGTCTGGCCGCGCGCACCGCGCGTCCGACCGGCATCGTCGCGCTGAACGACCTGATGGCGATGGGCGTGATGGCCGGGGCGCGCGACGGCGGCCTGCAGGTGCCGCGCGACCTCTCGGTGGTCGGCATCGACGGCCTGTTCCTGTTCGCGCTCTCGAATCCGCCGCTCACGACCGTGCAGCTGCCGGTGCGCGAGATGGCGCACGCGATGGTCGACGAAGCGATGCATCCGGGTCGAGGCGCCGGCGCGGCGGCGCACGAGCTCGTGTTCGCGCCGGCCGGGCTCATCGAGCGCGGCTCGGTCGCCGCACCGGCGCGCGCCGCCCGCGTCGTCGCGCGGAGGTGAACGTGGTCTCGGTGCTGCTCAGCCATCCGCAGCCGATGCTCGAGATGTACTACGGCAAGCGCGCGCTCGCCGCGCTGCGCGGCATCGCCGACGTCCACCTCAATGCGGCGGCGCACGACCTGTCGACTCCGCAACTGATCGACGCGGCGCGCGATCGCGACGTCGTGATCGCCTATCGCCAGACGGCGGCGGAGCGCGCGCTGTTCGCCGCGCTGCCGCGGCTCGCCGCGTTCGTTCGCTGCGCAATGGACATCCGCACCGTCGACGTCGATGCGGCCAGCGACCACGGCGTGCTCGTCACGCGCGCGAGCGCGGGCTTCCAGGCGGCGGTCGCCGAATGGATCGTCGCGATGGCGATCAACCTGGGCCGCGGCCTCGTGCGCCAGGCCGCCGCGTACCAGCGCGCCGAGCTGCCGCAGCCGCAGATGGGGCGCGAGCTGCGCGGCGCCACGGTCGGGATCATCGGCTACGGCGCGATCGGGCAACGCTTCGGCGAGCTCGCGCTTGCGTTCGGCGCTCGGCTGCTCGTGCACACGCCGCAGCCGGTGGTCGCGCACGATCGCCTCGCACCGGTCTCGCTCGACGCGCTGCTGGCAGGGGCCGACTTCGTCGTCTGCCTGGCGCCGGCCACCGCGCAGACGCAACGGCTGATGGACGCGCACGCGTTCGCGACGATGCAGCGCGGTGCGTTCTTCATCAATGCGTCGCGCGGCGAGCTGGTCGACGAGGCCGCGCTGCTGGCGGCGCTCGAGAGCGGACACCTCGGCGGCTGCGCGCTCGACGTCGGCATGGCGCCCGACCAGACGCCGTCGCCGGCCCTGGCGCGCCATCCGCGCGTCATCGCCACGCCGCACATCGGCGGCCTGACGCCGCCGGCGATCGAGCACCAGGCGCTCGAGACCGTCGAGCAGCTGCGCTGCCTGCTGCACGGCCGCTTGCCGGAGGGCGCGGTCAACGCCGAACGCGCGACGCGCTGGCGCCGGCTCGCGGCGAACACATCGGCCGGGTGAACGAAAGCGCCTGCGCGGTCGAACGGGCGGCGAGAATGCCGGGCCGGACAAGCCCGGGTCGGGAGAACGAGATGGCCGTCGCGCGCGAACGTCCCTACACGCAGTTCAACTTCCTCGTCGACCTCGGCAACGGCACGACCGACGGCCCGCAGGCGGGCTTCCAGGAGGTGAGCGCGATCTCGACCGACCTCACCGTCGTCGAGTACCGCAACGGCAACGCGAAGGAGAACAGCCCGATCAAGATCACCGGGCTCAACAAGGCATCCGACGTCACGCTCAAGCGCGGCGTCATCGGCTCGCTCGACCTCTACAACTGGCTGAACGAGATCCGCAACGGCAACCAGAACGCGCTGCGCACGGTGACGATCCAGTTGCAGAGCGAGGACCACGGCCAGGTCGTGCAGACGTGGAAGCTGCTGCGCGCGCGCATCGTCAAGTTCACGAG
>JASLGD010000006.1 GCA_030150305.1 Caldimonas sp.
GGCCCGACGAAGACGACGAACTCGCCCTTCTCGACCGCGAGGTCGATCCCCTTGATCGCCTTCAGGCTGCCGAAGTGCTTCTCGACGCCGTGCAGTTCGAGGAACGACATGGTGCTTTCCTTGCTACTTGACGGCGCCGAAGGTGAGGCCCTGCACGAGCTGCTTCTGGCTGAACCAGCCGACGACGACGATCGGCGCGATCGCGAGGAGCGACGCCGCCGAGAGCTTGGCCCAGAAGAGCCCCTCCGGGCTCGAGTACGAGGCGATCAGCGCGGCCAGCGTGCCGGCCTTGGCCGAGCTCAGGTTGAGCGACCAGAACGCCTCGTTCCACGCCAGCACCAGGCAGAGCAGCCCGGTCGATGCGAGCGTTCCCATCGCGAGCGGCCGGATCACCTGCGTGAACTCGCCCCAGATGCTGGCGCCGTCCATGCGCGCGGCCTCGAGGATGTCGGGCGGGATGTCCTTGAAGCCCGAGTACAGCATCCAGACCATGATCGGCAGGTTGGAGAGCGTGAAGACGACGATCAGCGCGGTCCGCGAATCGAGAAGGCCCGCTGTCTGCGCCATCACGTAGACCGGCACCAGCGCGCCGACGGCGGGCATCATCTTGGTCGACAGCATCCACATCAGGATGTCGCGCGTGCGCCGGGTGCGGAAGAACGCCATCGAATACGCCGCCGGCGCGGCGATCGCCAGGCCGATCAGCGTCGAGACGAAGCTCGTCACGACCGAGTTGGCGGCGTGGTGCAGGTAGTCGCTGCGCAGGTTGACCTCGCGAAAGCTCTCGAGCGTCGGCGTGAAGAAGAGGCGCGGCGGCACCGCGATCGCCTGCAGCTCGGTCTTGAACGAGGTCAGCACGAGCCAGATCAGCGGAAAGACGAGGAGCAGCGTGACGAGCCACGCCGCGACCGTGCGAACGACGAGCGCGAAGTGCTTCATCTGCATCGCCGGTCAGTCGAGGTTCTTGCCGATCATGCGGATCAGGAACACCGCCGCGATGTTGGCCAGCACCACTGCGAAGAGCGCACCCGCCGACGCGACGCCGACGTCGAAGTTCATCAACGCCTGCTTGAAGATCAGGAAGGCGAGGTTGGTGCTCTCGTTGCCCGGCCCGCCGCCGGTCGTCGTGAAGATCTCGGCGAAGACGCTGAGGAGAAAGATCATCTCGATCATCACCACCACCGCGATCGGCCGGCCGAGGTGCGGCAGCGTCAGGAACCAGAACTTCTGCAGCGCATTGGCGCCGTCCATTCCGGCCGCCTCCATCTGGTCGCGATCGAGCGACTGCAGCGAGGTGATGAAGATCAGGCACGCGAACGGCAGCCACTGCCACGCGACCATCAGGATCACCGAGAAGAGCGGATGGTTGGTCAGCCAGTCGACCGGGCTCGAGCCGAAGAAGATCCAGACCTGGGCGAGGACGCCGTAGATCGGATTCATCATCATGTGCTTCCACAGCAGCGCGTTCGCCGTGGGCATCACGAAGAAGGGCGAGATGAGCAGCACGCGGACGATGCCGCGGCCCGGAAACGGCTCGTTGACCAGCAGCGCGAGGGCGACGCCGAGGATCACCGTGATCGCGATCACCGAGCCGAGCAGCGACAGCGTGTTCAGCACCGACGGCCCGAAGTCGGGGTCGGTGACGAAGTGCTCGAAGTTGGCGAGAGCGAGGAAGCTCTTCTCGCCCGGCTGCATGAGGTTGTAGCGGACGAGCGAGAAGTAGATCGTCATCACCAGCGGCACGATCATCCAGAGGAAGAGCGTGACGACGGCGGGCGCCATCAGGGCGCGAGGCAGCAGGCGGTTCATCGCGTGGCCTTCGTTGCGGCGCCGGCCGCGGATGCGGCCGGCGGCGTGCCGGGCCTACTTGTAGTAGCCGCCCTTCTTCATCTCGCGCTCGGCGGCGAGCTGGCTCGCCTTCAGCGCTTCGTCGACGCTGACCTTGCCGGCGAGCGCCGAGCTCATCTGCTGGCCGACGGCGATGCCGATCGCCTGGAACTCGGGGATCGCGGCGAACTGGACGCCGACGTACGGGCTCTTCGGCAGCGTGCTGTCGTTGGCGTTGGCCGAGTCGATCGCCTTCTTCTCGGCGTCGGCGAACTTGGCCGCCTTCAGGAACTCGGGGTTGGCGTACGTCGACTTGCGCGTCCCCGTCGGCACCGAGCCCCAGCCCTTCTCCTTGGCGACCAGCGCGATGTAGTCCTTCGACGTCGCCCAGTTGATGAACTTCTGCGCCGCATCGGCGTTCTTGGTGCCGGCCGGGATCGCCAGCGCCCAGGCCCAGAGCCAGTTCGCGCCCTTCTGCGTCGCGCTGTACGGAGCCTGCGCGAACGCGACCTTGTCGGCGACCTTGCTCTGCTTCGGATCGGTGATGAACGACGCGGCGATCGTCGCGTCGATCCACATCGCGCACTTGCCCTCGTTGTAGAGCGCGAGGATCTCGTTGAAGCTGTTGGCGCTCGATCCGGGCGGGCCGTACTTCTTCAGCAGCTCGACGTAGTCGGTGATCGCCTCGTGCCACGGCTTGGATTCGAGCTGCGGCTTCCAGCTCATGTCGAACCACTGGCCGCCGTAGCTGTTGACCATGGTCGTGATGAACGCCATGTTGTCGCCCCATCCGGGCTTGCCGCGCAGGCAGATGCCGTAGACGCCGGCCTTCGGATCGTTCATCTTGGCGGCGGCGTCCTTCACCTGCGCCCAAGTCGGACGCTCGGCGAAGGTGACGCCGGCCTTGTCCGCCAGGTCCTTGCGGTACATCAGCATCGAGCTCTCGCCGTAGAACGGCGCGGCGTAGAGCTTGCCGTCGACCGACAGGCCATTGCGCATCGCCGGCAGCAGGTCGTCGACGTCGTACTTCGGGTCGGGCTTGATCTCGGTGAGCCAGCCCTTCTTGCCCCAGATCGGCGTCTCGTACATGCCGATCGTCATGACGTCGAACTGGCCGCCCTTGGTGGCGATGTCGGTGGTCACCCGTTGCCGGAGAACGCCCTCCTCGAGCGTCACCCACTTGACCTTGATGTCGGGATACGCCTTCTCGAAGAACGGCGTCAGCTTCTGCATCTCGATCATGTGACCGTTGTTCACGGTCGCGACCACCAGGTCCGTGGCTTCGGCGCCCGCCGAGGCGATGAACAGTCCGACCGCGACGGTCAGCGCTGCCTTGAGCTTCATGGGTTCGTCTCCTGTCGTGACTCGGACTGCCGTGCGACGCGGCAGCGGGGTCAATGTAGGAGGCTGCGTGGACGTCCTCGATACTCAACGCCTGCCGACCTGTATTTATTTGCGTGGGTGAGGCCGGATATTCCCGTAGCGCAAACGACTGGATACCTCTCGCTTCGTACGGGTTCGGAACGCGTGTATTCGACCGGCGACTCGCCGCCGACGGTTCGGCTCGCAACGTTCGGGTGCCGGAACCGCTACTGACCGCGGGGGCAGCAGCGAAGCGGACGTTTGCGAAGCGTCGCTCCTGGCCGAACTGAGAAGCAGGTGTCGCTTCCCAGCAGATGAGACTCCCGCAATCGTGATCGTGCCGCGCTCGCAGTGCTTCGACCAAACTCCTTGCCTGTGGCCTTCTTCGTGTCGCCGGTGAGCCCGCTAGCGATTCAATTTCCAGCCGCGCAAAATGGCGCGTTCCAAGGCTCTGCGGATCGGGAGAATGCCATGAACCGCATGCGTGCGATGGCCGCGTCGATGGCTTTGGTGACGCTATTGCGGGGACCTGCGTGGGCGGCCGCCGTCGATATCCGGCTACCGCTTGGCGATCGCGGCTCGCAGTTCCCGCCCGCGCTCGACGACCCTGTCGCGGAGCGCTGCGACTTGCTAGCCGACCTCACCTTCGATCCTCAACGAGTCGGCTCTGGAGTGGAGTTCGACCGCATCGACGTCGCCCGCGCGCTACCGGCGTGCGAGCAGGCCGCCGCCGGGTCTCCCGGCCGGACGCGGTACCAGTTTCTCTATGGCCGCGTGCTGGTTGCGGCCAAGCGTTACGGCGAAGCGGTGCGTCAATACACGCTGGCAAGCCAGGCCGGGTACTCGCCGGCCACTTCGGACCTTGGTCATCTTTACGCAGAAGGCCTCGGCGTGGCCAAGGACCCCGAGCGGGCCGCGCGGTACTACACCGAGGCGAGTCGCAGCGGTTACGCGCCTGCCACGCACGCGCTGGCCTACGCATACGCGACAGGGAGCGGCGTCGCACGGGACATGGCGCGCGCAACCGAACTCGTGCGCCAAGCGGCAAACGCGGGCGTGCCGGAGGCGGCCCTGTCGATGGGCAATCTGTACCAGCAGGGACAGAGCGTTCCGTTCGACCTGCGCGAAGCGGAGAAGTGGTATCGCAAGGCCGGTGATGGCGGCATCGCGGAAGGCTACACGCTGCTCGCCGACATCGTCTTCGGCCAGTACGACCGGCTTTCCGAAGCTCTCGACTGGTATCGCCGCGCGGCGGCGGCCGGTTCCGGCTATGCAGCTTACCGCCTCGGGTGGGCCTACGATTTGGGCGTGGGCGGCCGCCACCCGGTCGACCCTTCCATGGCGGCGAAGTTCTACGCCAGCGGCGCGGCGAAAGGGATACCGGAAGCGCAGACCGGCCTGGGCCGGCTCCTGCGTGAAGGTCGCGGAGTCTCGAAGGATTCGGCGGCGGCATATAGGTGGTTCCTCAAGGCGGCGCAGCAGGAGCACCCCTCGCGACAAGAGCAGGATGTCAACTCCATCACCATGGCCCGCTGGGAAGTAGGGTCCATGCTCTTCGAAGGGGAGGGCGTGGCTCGCGACCCTCGCGCGGCGTTGCCGTGGTTGATCTCTGCGGCGAAAGGCGAACCCGATGCGCTGCCGGATCGCTATGCCCAGCAGTTGCTCGGCCTCATGTACGACGCCGGTGAGGGTGTGGCGAGCGATCCGGCCCAGGCGGTCGCATGGTTTGAAAAAGCGGCACGCGCGGACTTCCCGTTCGCGATGACGCAGCTCGGCGCGCATCTATGGCAAGGCCTAGGCGTCGCGCGCGACGAGGCCGAGGCGATGCGCTGGTTTCACAAGGCCGCCGATCGCGGCGACATCGCAGCCGAGTCGTTCCTGGGCTTCGGCTACATGAACGGCACCGGCGCGCTGCGCGACTACGTGCAGGCAGCCTACTGGCTGGACCGTGCGGCGCGGCAGGGCGATGCTGCGGCAGAGCTCAACCTTGCGGCGCTCTACTTCAACGGCTGGGGCGTCAACCGTAACGAGGGACGTGCCAAGGAGCTGTGGGGGCGCGCCGCCGCGAGCCCGATCGCGCAGTACGCGGAGGTCGCGCGGCGCAATCTACAGGCTGCCGACGAAGCGGCGGTGCGACGCGCCCAGGCCAGGTTCGCAGCCACGCGCGGCCAGCCCTCGGGGGACGATGCCGACGCGACTGTGAAAGTGGTCGGCCTGGCGATCGGTGCTGCATTGCTCCTGAGTCTTCTCAGTGGCGGCTCCGGCTCGTCCTCGAGCGGCAGCACCTCGTCAGGTTCGCCGACCGACCATTTGCAGCAAGCGCAACAGCAGCAGCAGTTCAATGACGCGATCGCCAAGCTCGCACGGACCGGGACTGGCAACTGCTTCGGCAAGACCGGATGCGCTTCGCAATGAGCTCGTGGCAGCCGCTCGGTCGCCGCGTTGCAGCGGCCAACGGACTGCGCTTGTGTTGACAGGCTAGCGTCGCGGCCTGAGGCAATGAGGCGAATCGCCAATAGGCTGGCCGAGCTCCAGCAGGCCCGCTCCCAGGTCCGTCGCCCTCGCGATTCGCTTGTTGCCGTTGGGAACCGTCGACCCAAAGGGCCGTCCGGCCCACGGAACAAGTCCGCGGTCAGGTGATGAGTGCGTCTATAGCCGCAATGTCGGCCTCGATCGTCGGGGTATCACTGAAGGCTACGAACCTCAAACTCATCTCATTCAACCCGCCGCACCCTTGCGCGCGTACCTGAGCTGCCAACCCGTGGTTGATTCGCTCTCGGAGCCACTCGAAATCGAAACGCGAGAGAGGGTCTCCACGTGGTTCCTTGTAGCGGAACCAGCTTTCGGGGCCCAGCACGATCATTTCGATCCGCTTCGCGGTCATCACATCGTGCCTTCCGCCGCCGCGGCGGCCGTGCTGGCGCGCCAACAGATACAGAAGCCCGTAACCCAAGATCTCGAACATGGCATAGAGGGGTTGGTCGCTTTGGACCTTTAGTTCGATGAAGCGGTACTCGTTCTCTTGACTGCGCTGCACGATGTCTATCGAGCGACGGGCATCCCTGACGCCGGGTCGCAGGCCGGAGCTGGTGGACATCTGACAAGTCCAACGCTCCGAGGACCGCTGCGCCAACCGTCGCTCGAGCACGACTTCTCTTGACTCGGTGAGGCGAGGAGGCACGTCGTCGCGCCATACCCAGTTCTTGCCTCGCGAGCCCGCCTCTTCTTGCCACCACGGGCCGTCCAAGCACGCGCACAGTGCGCTCACCATTGCCACGCCGTCCAGCGCGTGCAAGGGTGCCTTGCTGCGTTCGATTGCTGCACCGCGGTGCTTCAGATCAACCACCGAGAGCCACTTCGCAGCCTCTCTCAGGTAGTGAACGAAGAATTCCCCGTGCGGCTCCGCTCTATCTGCGACGGGCATGTCGGAAGTCTGGCGGACGAGCTGGGGACTTGGCGGTGGCATCCGCGCCACCCTTCGCACATTGCACTCTTGAGGCAGATCTTGAGGGCACGGTGAGGGCACGCCTCCACAAAGTCAAATGGGCTAGCAGCTCATCACTGCTAACCCATTGATCTTATTGGTCGGGACGGCGGGATTCGAACTCGCGACCCCTTGCACCCCATGCAAGTGCGCTACCAGGCTGCGCTACGCCCCGTGGATGCGGATTATAGGGAGCGGGCCTTCATGGACCGAGCAGACCCCGGATCGAGAGCAGCTCCTGGCGCACCTGCGCCGGCGACCACACGATGCCGTCGCTCGCGACCGCATCCGGCGCGTCGCGGCTCGCGTTCGCGGCGGCGACGTCGACGCCGTCGGCGTCTTCGTGCGGCGGCTCGGACGCAGCGCGACCGCGCCGACGCGTCGACGTCGTCGCTTCGGGCGATGCCGCCAGCGCCGCGGCGGCCGCACGCTGGGGCGCCGCGTCGGTCAGCCGGTTGCGCGCACCGCTGATCGTGAAGCCCTGCTCGTACAGCAGCTCGCGGATGCGCCGGATCAAGAGCACCTCGTGGTGCTGGTAATAGCGCCGGTTGCCGCGGCGCTTCATCGGCTTCAGCTGCGTGAACTCCTGCTCCCAGTACCTCAGCACGTACGGTTTGACGCCGCAGAGCTCGCTCACCTCACCGATCGTGAAGTAGCGCTTGGCGGGGATCGCAGGAAGAGATTTCTCCATGAAAATCAATGAGATCAGGAGATAAACCTCGACTTTACTCGAACTCGTCGGCGATCGGCGTGTCGCCCTGCACGACTGCCTTCAGTTTGTGGCTCGCGTGAAAAGTCACGACGTGCCGCGCCTTGATCGGGATCGCTTCCCCGGTGCGCGGGTTGCGGCCCGGCCGCGGCGCCTTGCGACGGATCGTGAAGTTGCCGAAACCCGACATCTTGACGTCGTCGCCCGAGAGCAGCGTCGCGTAGATCAGGTCGAAGAACGCCTCGACCATGTCCTTCGATTCGCGCTTGTTGAGGCCGAGCCGCTCGAACAGCAGCTCCGCGAGCTCGGCCTTCGTGAGCGTCGGCGTGACGAGCGTCGGCAGCAGGACGTGCTCGGGGCTGGGGGATCGGGCCATCGTTCACCTCCCTCTCGTCAGTGCCTGAGGCGCGCGCCGAGCCGACGCTCGAGCGAGCCGACGACGGCAGCGACGATGGCGTCGATCTGCTCGTCGGTGAGCGTGCGTTCGTCGTCGCGCAGCTCGAGTCGCACCGCGAGGCTGCGCTCGCCGTCGGCGAACCCGGGCGTGCCGGGCTTCGGCTCGAAGACGTCGAAGAGCGTTGCGCTGCGCACCGCACGCTCGCCGGCGGCATCGATCGCCGCCATCAGCGCGGCGTGGCGAACGTCGCGACCGACGACGATCGCGATGTCGCGCCACGTCGATTGCTGCTTCGGCAGCGGCTCGAACGTCGGCAGCGCGCGGCGCAGCAACGCTTCGGCGTCGAGCTCGAACACGACGACGTTGCCGGGCAGCTCGTACGCCTGGCGCCAGCGCGGATGCAGCTCGCCGACGAAGCCGACGCGCGCGCCGTCGAGCTCGACCGCGGCGCTGCGGCCCGGATGCAGCGCGGGATGCGGCGCCGGAACGAAGCGGGCGACGGCGGGCGCGAAGAGCGCCTCGAGGTCGCCCTTGACGTCGAAGAAGTCGACCGCGCGTTCCTCGACGTCCCACTGCAGCGGCGCGGCGGGCCCCCATGCGAGGCCGCCGATCATGAGCGGCTGGCGGATGCCGGCGACGGCGAGCGCGCTGCTCGCGCCGGCCGCGTCGCGCACGAACACCTTGCCGAGCTCGAAGATGCGAGCCCGCGGGATCTTGCGCGCGAGGTTGACGCGTAGCACCTCGACCAGGCTGCCGAGCAGCGTCGAGCGCATCACGCCGTGCGTCGCGACGATCGGGTTCAGGACCCGCACCGGCGCGTCGTTGCCAGCGAAGTCGCGCTCCCAGCGCTCGTCGACGAAGCTGAAGTTGATCGTCTCCTGCCAGCCGAGACGCGCCAGCGCGTGGCGAAGCGCGGCGGCCGTCCTCCGGCGCTCGCTCGGCACGATCGGATGCACGCTGCCGCGCGCGGGCCCGGGCGGCAGCGCGTCGTAGCCGATGAGGCGGATCACCTCCTCGATCAGGTCTTCCTCGAGCCGCAGGTCGAAGCGCCAGCTCGGCGGCAGCACCTCGATTTCGCCTGGCCGGCTCGTGAACTCGAAGCCGAGCCGCGCCATCACGCGCTCGCAATCGGCTTGCGTCACCGGCATCCCGATCACCTTGGCGGCGCGCGCGACGCGCAGCGTCACCGGCTGCACCTTCGGCAGCGCGACGACGCGGTCGACGACCGGCCCGCAGCGCGTCGCGTCGCCGCCGCAGATCGCGACGATCAGCGACGTCAGCCGCTCGATGTGCTCGACCGTCGTCGCCGGGTCGACGCCGCGCTCGAAGCGATGCGCGGCGTCGGTCGAGAAATGGAAGCGGCGCGCGCGACCCGCCACCGCCTCGGGCCACCAGAACGCCGCCTCGACGTAGACATTGCACGTCGCGTCCGAGACCGCCGTCGCTGCACCGCCCATGATCCCGGCGAGCGACTCGACGCGCACGTCGTCGGCGATGACGCCGACCGTCTCGTCGACCTCGACCATGCTGCCGTTGAGCAGCTCGAGCGTTTCGCCGGGGCGGCCCCAGCGCACGTGCAGCCCGCCCTCGATCTTGTCGAGGTCGAAGATGTGCGACGGCCGGCCGAGCTCGAACATCACGTAGTTCGAGATGTCGACCAGCGCGGTGACGCTGCGTTGGCCGCAGCGCGCGAGGCGGTCGACCATCCAGCGCGGCGTCCTGGCCGCCGGATCGACGGCGGTGACGACGCGGCCGGAGAAGCGGCCGCACAGGTCCGCAGCGTCGACGCGCACGGGCAGCACCTGGTCGGTCGTCGGCGACGTCTTCGCGAACGCCGGCGTGCGCAGCGGCGCGCCGGTGATCGCGGCGACCTCGCGCGCGACGCCGAAAACGCTCAGTGCGTGGCCGAGGTTGGGCGTCAGCTTCAGCGTGAAGATCGTGTCGTCGAGGCGCAGGGCTTCGCGCACGTCGACGCCGACGGTCGCTGCATCGTCGAGCACGAGCAGACCCTCGTGGTCGTCGGAGAGCTTGAGCTCGCGCGCCGAACAGAGCATGCCGCGGCTCTCGACACCGCGAATCTTGCCGACCTCGATGCGGAACGGCTCGCTCGCGCCCTCCTTCGCCGGCGGGAGCTCCGCGCCGACCAGCGCGCACGGCGCCTTCATGCCAGCGCGAACGTTCGGCGCTCCGCACACGATCGACAGCGGCTCGCCCTTGCCGACGTCGACCGAGCAGACGCGCAGCCGATCGGCGTTCGGATGCGGCTCGACCGCGAGCACCTGCGCGACGACGACGCCGCGGAACGGCGGCGCGGCCGGCTGCATCGACTCGACTTCGAGCCCGGCCATCGTCAGCCGCTCGGCGAGCTCGGCGGTGCCGATCGGCGGGTCGCAGAACTCGCGCAGCCAGGACTCGGGGAACTGCATGGCGACGTGAAGCGATCAGGCGAACTGGCGGAGGAACCGCAAGTCGCCGTCGAAGAACAGACGCAAGTCGTCGATCCCGTAGCGCAGCATCGCCAGGCGGTCGATTCCCGAGCCGAACGCGAAGCCGATGACGCGCTCGGGATCGAACCCCATGTTGCGCACGACCTGCGGATGGACCTGCCCCGATCCCGAGACCTCGAGCCAGCGGCCGGCGAGCGGACCCTCGTCGAACATCAAGTCGATCTCGGCGCTCGGCTCGGTGAACGGAAAGTAGCTCGGTCGAAAGCGGATCTTCAGCGCGCCCGTCTCGAAGAACGCCCGCATGAAGTCGAGATACACCGCCTTGAGGTCGCGAAAGCTCACGTCCTCGCCGAGCCAGAGCCCTTCGACCTGATGGAACATCGGCGAGTGCGTCGCGTCGTTGTCGACGCGGTACGTGCGGCCTGTCGCTATGACGCGCACGTCCGGCATTCTCGAGGCACCGTCGTACTTCCTCGCGTGTGCCTGCGCGTAGCGGATCTTCATCGGCGAAGTGTGGGTCCTGAGGTTCAGCCAGC
>JASLGD010000027.1 GCA_030150305.1 Caldimonas sp.
CCCCGCGTGCGCGAGCCTCGACATGTTCCGCGACTACGCGCATCGCGCGGAGACGTTCGTCGCCGAGGTGCATGCGATCGCCGCCGACCGGGGGGTGCTGGCATGAAGCTCGCGCTTGCCTGGCCGTTCGCACGCCGCGAAGCCGCCGCCGAAGGGGCGCCGGCGGAGCCCATCCCGATTCGCGACTGGATCCGCATGGATGCGGGCCAGCCCGCGCGGCTGTCGTCGTTCGATCGCACGCTCGTGTGGGTCGTCCTCGGGATGCTCGCGCTCGGGCTCGTGATGGTTTACAGCGCTTCCGTCGCGCTGCCCGACAACCCGCGCTTCGCGCGCTACTCGCAGACGTGGTTCCTGAGCCGCCACGTCGCGTCGATCGCGCTCGCGTGCCTCGCCGCGCTGGTCGTCGTGCAGGTGCCGGTGGCGTTCTGGGAACGCGCTTCGCCGTGGATCTTCGTCGGCGCGCTGCTGCTGCTGGTCATCGTGCTGCTGCCGTTCGTGAGCAAGCCGGTGAACGGGGCGCGCCGCTGGATTCCGCTGCCGCTGCTGAACTTCCAGCCCTCCGAGCTCGCGAAGATCGCGAGCGCGATGTACGCGGCCGGCTACATGGTGCGGCGCATGGACATGAAGGAGAACTTCTTCCGCGCGGTGCTGCCGATGGCCGTCGCGGTGGCGGTCGTGGGCCTGCTGTTGCTGGCCGAGCCCGACATGGGCGCCTTCATGGTGATCGCCGCGATCGCGATGGGCATCCTGTTCCTGGGCGGCGTGAACGGCCGGATGTTCCTGCTGATCACGTGCGTGCTCGTCGGCGCGTTCGTGCTGATGATCTCGCTCAGCGAGTGGCGGCGCGAGCGCATCTTCGCGTACCTCAACCCGTGGGACGAGAAGTACACGCTCGGCAAGGCGTACCAGCTCTCGCATTCGCTGATTGCGTTCGGGCGCGGCGAGATCTTCGGGCAGGGGCTCGGCTCGTCGGTCGAGAAGCTGCATTACCTGCCGGAGGCGCACACCGACTTCCTGCTCGCGGTGATCGGCGAGGAGCTCGGCTTCGTCGGCGTGGCGTGCGTGATCGCCGCATTCTTCTGGCTCGCGCGGCGGCTGTTCCACATCGGTCGGCAGGCCGTGGCCCTCGACCGCGTGTTCGCCGGCCTCTACGCGCAAGGCATCGGCATCTGGATGGGCGGGCAGGCGTTCATCAACATGGGCGTGAACCTCGGCGTGCTGCCGACCAAGGGCCTCACGCTTCCGCTGATGAGCTACGGCGAGTCGGCGATCGTCATGAACGTCGTCGCGCTCGCGATCGTGCTGCGCATCGACGTGGAAAACAGGACCCTCATGCGCGGAGGTCGCGCATGACGCGCCACCTCGTCGTGATGGCGGCGGGCACCGGCGGACACGTCATGCCCGGCCTCGCCGTGGCCGACGAGATGCGTGCCCGCGGCTGGACCGTGAGCTGGCTCGGCACGACGCGCGGCATGGAGAACCGGCTCGTGCCGCGCCAGGGCATCGCGCTCGATGCGCTCGCGTTCACCGGCATGCGGGGTAAGGGCCTCGCCCACGCGATCGGCGGCGCGTTCCGGCTCGTGGGCGCGTGGGCGGCGTGCCTGCGCATCCTGCGCAGCCGGCGCGCGGCCGCGGTGCTCGGCATGGGCGGCTACGTCTGCCTGCCGGGGGGCGTGGCCGCGTGGCTGCTGCGACGGCCGCTCGTGCTCGTGAACGCCGACGCGTCGCTGCTGCTCAGCAACCGCGCGCTCGTGCCGATGGCCGCGACGATCGCGTTCGGCTTCGACGGCGAGGCGGCGCGCGCGGTGCGGCGCGCGATCGTCACCGGCAACCCGGTACGCGCCGAGATCGAGTCGCTCCCGGAGCCTTCTCGTCGCTACGTGCCACGGCGCGGTGCGCTGAAGCTGCTCGTGGTCGGCGGCAGCCTCGGGGCAGCGGTGCTCAACGAGTGCGTGCCGCAGGCGCTCGCGCTGCTCGATGCAGCGGCGCGGCCCGATGTCACGCACCAGACGGGCGCCGCGCACGACGCTGCGGTGCAGAGGCGCTACGCGGAGCTCGGCGTGCATGCGGAGATCGTGCCGTTCCTCGACGACATGCCCGCGCGTCTCGCGGCCTGCGACGTCGTGGTCTGCCGTGCCGGCGCGATCACGGTGAGCGAACTGTGCGCGGCCGGTGTCGCCGCCGTGCTGGTGCCGCTCGTCGCGAGCACGACCTCGCACCAGCGCGACAACGCGACCTGGCTTGCCGGCCACGGCGCAGGCGTGCACCTGCCGCAGGCCGAGCTCACGCCGCGCCGCCTCGCGGACCTGCTCGCCGGCTTCACGCGCGAGACGCTGCTCGCGATGGCGAACGCTGCGCGCGCGCTCGCGCGCCCGCATGCCGCGGCGCGCGTCGCCGACGCGATCGAAGGCCTGGTGCCGGCATGAAGCACGCCGTCAAGCACGTGCACTTCGTGGGCATCGGCGGCGCCGGGATGAGCGGCATCGCCGAGATCCTGCACAACCTCGGCTACGTCGTCTCCGGCTCCGACCAGTCGACGAGCCCGACGACGCGTCGCCTCGCATCGCTCGGCATCCGCATCGCAAGCGGCCACGATGCCGCGCACATCGAAGGCGCCGAGGCGGTCGTCACGTCGACGGCCGTGCGCGGCGACAACCCCGAGGTCATCGCCGCGCGCGCGAAGCGCGTGCCGGTCGTGCCGCGGGCGGTGATGCTCGCCGAGCTGATGCGGCTCAAGCAGGGCATCGCGATCGCGGGCACGCACGGGAAGACGACGACGACGAGCCTCGTGACGAGCTTGCTCGCCGAGGCGGGGCTCGATCCGACGTTCGTCATCGGCGGGCGGCTCGCGGCCGCGGGCGCGAACTCGCGGCTCGGCAAGGGCGACTACATCGTCGTCGAGGCCGACGAGTCCGATGCGTCGTTCCTCAACCTGTTTCCGGTGATGGCGGTGGTGACCAACATCGACGCCGACCACATGGACACCTACGGGCACGACGTCACGCG
>JASLGD010000495.1 GCA_030150305.1 Caldimonas sp.
CCGCAGGCGACGATGTACGCGGTGCGGCCGTGGACGATCCGCCAGTACGCCGGCTTCTCGACGGCCGAGGAATCGAACGACTTCTACCGCAAGGCGCTCGCCGGCGGGGCCCAGGGCATCAGCGTCGCCTTCGACCTCGCGACGCATCGCGGCTACGACAGCGACCATCCGCGCGTCGTCGGCGACGTCGGCAAGGCCGGCGTCGCGATCGATTCGGTCGAGGACATGAAGATCCTGTTCGACGGCATTCCGCTCGACAAGGTCAGCGTCTCGATGACGATGAACGGCGCGGTGCTGCCGGTGCTCGCGGGCTACATCGTCGCCGCCGAGGAGCAGGGCGTTCGCCAGGACCAGCTTTCAGGAACGATCCAGAACGACATCCTGAAAGAGTTCATGGTGCGAAACACCTACATCTACCCGCCGGCGCCGAGCATGCGGATCGTCGGCGACATCATCGCCTACACCGCGGAGAAGATGCCGCGGTTCAACTCGATCTCGATCTCGGGCTACCACATCCAGGAAGCGGGAGCGAACCAGACGCTCGAGCTCGCATTGACGCTCGCCGACGGCCGCGAGTACGTCCGCACCGCGATCGCCAAGGGGCTCGACGTCGACGCGTTCGCCGGGCGCCTCAGCTTCTTCTTCGCGATCGGGATGAACTTCTATCTCGAGATCGCGAAGCTGCGCGCGGCGCGGCTCCTCTGGCACCGGATCATGGAGGAGTTCGCGCCGAAGGAGGCGAAGAGCTCGATCCTGCGCACGCACTGCCAGACGTCGGGTTGGACGCTGACGGCGCAGGACCCGTACAACAACGTCGTGCGCACGACGATCGAGGCGCTCGCCGCGGTCTTCGGCGGCACGCAGAGCCTGCACACGAACGCGCTCGACGAGGCGATCGCGCTGCCGAGCGAGTTCAGCGCGCGGATCGCGAGGAACACGCAGCTCCTGATCCAGAACGAGACGCACATCACGTCGGTGATCGACCCCTGGGCGGGCAGCTACGCGATCGAGACGCTGACGCAGCAGATGGCCGACGCCGCCTGGAAGATCCTCGACGAGATCGAGTCGATGGGCGGCATGACGAAGGCGGTGCAGAGCGGCTGGGCCAAGCTCAAGATCGAGGCGAGCGCGGCCGAGAAGCAGGCGCGCATCGACTCGGGCGAGGACGTCATCGTCGGCGTCAACAAGTTCCAGCTCGCCGAGGAAGCGCCGATCGAGACGCTCGACATCGACAACCACGCGGTGCGCGACAGCCAGATCGCGCGCTTGCGTGCGGTGCGCGCGAAGCGCGACCAGAAGGCGGTCGACGTCGCGCTCGCGGCGCTGACGCACGCCGCCGAAAGCGGCGAGGGCAACCTGCTCGACCTCTCGATCCGCGCGGTGCGCGCACGCGCGACGGTCGGCGAAGTGAGCGACGCGCTCGAGCGCGCGTGGGGCCGGCACCGCGCCGACACGCAGAAGGTCTCGGGCGTCTACGCCGCCGCGTACGACAGCGCCGCCGGCTGGGACGCGCTCCGGCGCGAGATCGCCGACTTCGCCGCCGCCGAAGGGCGCAGGCCGCGCGTCATGATCGCCAAGCTCGGCCAGGACGGCCACGACCGCGGCGCCAAGGTCGTCGCGAGCGCGTTCGCCGACCTCGGCTTCGATGTCGACATCGGCCCGCTCTTCCAGACCGCCGAGGAATGCGCGCGCCAGGCGATCGAGAACGACGTCCACGCCGTCGGCGTCTCGACGCTCGCTGCCGGCCACAAGACGCTCGTCCCCGCGCTGATCGACGCGCTGAAGGCGCAAGGCGCCGAAGACATCGTCGTCTTCGTCGGCGGCGTGATTCCCAAGCCCGACTACGACTTTCTCTACGACGCCGGCGTCAAGGGCATCTACGGTCCCGGCACGCCGATCCCGGCGAGCGCCAAGGACGTGCTCGAGCAGATCCAGCGATCGCTCCACGCGGCCTGAGGCCTGCGAGCGTCGCTTGGACACGCCCGAGGAACGCGCCGCGTCCGCGATGCTGCCGCCCGACGACCAGGCATTGCTCGACCAGGTGCTCGCCGCGCCACCGCAGGCGCAGCGGCGCGCGGTCGCCAAGGCGATCACGCTGCTCGAGTCGAGCCGCGCCGACCACCGCGCGCGCGCCGACGCGTTCCTCACCGCGTTGCCTGCGCCGCCGCGCGACGCGTTCCGTGTCGGCGTGTCCGGCGTTCCCGGCGTCGGCAAGTCGACGTTCATCGAGACGCTCGGCCTCGATCTCGTCGGCCGCGGGCACCGCGTCGCGGTGCTCGCGGTCGATCCGAGCTCGAGCGTCTCGGGCGGATCGATCCTCGGCGACAAGACGCGGATGGAGCGGCTCTCGGTGAACCCGGCGGCGTACGTGCGCCCGAGCCCGAGCCGCGGCACCCTCGGCGGCGTCGCGGCGGCGACGCGCGAGGCGATCCGCGTCGTCGAGGCGGCGGGCTACGACGTCGTCGTCGTCGAGACGGTCGGCGTCGGCCAGAGCGAGGCCGCGGTGGCGGGCATGACC
>JASLGD010000125.1 GCA_030150305.1 Caldimonas sp.
CGTAGGTCTTGGCGAGGTCGCGGATCTCGAGTCGCATCAGTCGCTCCGTGCTGCCCGGCGTCCAGCGCCCGCGAACGGCGGGCGCCCGGCGCGGCGCGGGGCGATTCTGCCGGCGCTTCCTTCGCCCTGCCGCGGGCATGCGACGACCGGGCCTCAGGCGTGACGGGCTGCGATTGCAGGCGACGGGCGGTGCCGGCGTCGTCGCTTGCCGACATCGAGACGGCATGGCGGCGGACACGCACCGGCACGTCGTGTGCCGTAAAAACCAAACGGCCCGCGGGGGCCGAACCGTCAAGGAGATGACCCATGTTGCTGCGAAGACTCGCAACCGTCGCCGCGCTGGCTGCCGGAGGCTACTGGCTGAAGAAGAAGATGGGCCCGAACGTCGGCCGCAGCACCGGCGAGCTCTCGTTCGTGCAGGACTCGATCGAGATCGACGTCCCGATCAGCACCGCCTACAACCAGTGGACGCAGTTCGAGACCTTTCCGAACTTCATGAAGGACGTCGAGGAGGTTCGCCAGGTCGACGACACGCACCTGCACTGGCGCGCCAACATCGCCGGCAAGCCGGTCGAATGGGACTCCGAGATCACGACGCAGATCCCCGATCGGCGCATCTCGTGGCGAAGCACGAGCGGGCCGCCGAACTCGGGTGCGGTCACGTTCGACCGCGTCAGCGCGAACCGCACGCGTGTGACGCTGCGTATGTCGTATCGCGCGCCGGGGATCGCCGAGAAGGTGGGCGACGCGCTGGGCGTCGTTCGCGCCGAGCTGAGTGGCAACCTGCACCGCTTCGCCGATTTCATCCAGGGCCGGCAGCGCGAGACCGGCGCGTGGCGCGGCACCGTCGCCGGCGGCACGACGATGTCGGGCAGCGACGAGGGCAACGCGAGAAGCACGACCGGCAGCGCCGACCCGGGCGCCGGCAACGGCAACCGCTACGGCGCGACGAGCACCGATCCGCGTGGCGTCAGCTTCTCGTAGCGGGGCCCGCTGCGCGAAGCGTCAGCGCGCGACGCCGAGCAGCCGCGCGACCTCGACGGCGATCGCGAGGCTCGCGGTCAGGCCCGGCGACTCGATGCCGTAGAGCTGGACGAGCCCAGCGACGCCGTGCGCGCCGGGCCCTTGGAGCACGAAGTCGCGCACCGGCTCGCCGGGGCCCTGCAGCTTCGGCCGCACGCCGCTGTACGCGGGCGCGAGCGCGCCGTCGGGAAGGCCCGGCCACCAGCGGCGGATCGCGGCGACGAAGCGCTCGCCGCGCGCCGCGTCGACGGCGTAGTCGATCGCTTCGGGCGCGGTGTCGGGCGCGAGCCACTCGACGTCGGGGCCGAAGCGCGCCTGGCCGGCGAGGTCGAGCGTCAGGTGGACGCCGAGCCCGCCCGGCTCCGGCACGGGATAGATCAAGCGCGAAAAAGGCGACCGGCCGGCGAGCGCGTAGTAGTTTCCTTTCGCGAAGTGCGCGCGCGGAATCGTCGCCGGGTCGAGCCCTGCGATGCGGCGCGCGAGCGATTGCGCGAAGAGGCCCGCGGAGTTGACGACGCAGCGCGCGGCGAGCTCGATCGGATCGGCGCCGCCGATCCGCAGCACGATGCCGTCGTCGACCACGGTCGCGCCTTCGACCGGCGAGCGCACGACGAGCGCGCCGCCCGCGCGCTCGAGGTCGCCGAGATACGCGAGCATGAGCGCGTGGCTGTCGACGATCCCGGTGACCGTCGAATGGAGCGCCGCCGCGGCGTCGAGCGCAGGCTCGAGGGCGCGCGCCTCTTCGCCGCTCAGCCAGCGCAGGCCTTCGACGCCGTTGGCGAGCGCGCGCGCCTCGATCGCGCGCAGCGCGTCGACCTGTGCCGCGCTCGCCGCGACGACCAGCTTGCCGCAGCGGCGGTGGCCGACGCCGTGCGCCTCGCAATACGGATAGAGCAGCCGCCGGCCGGCGACGCACAGCGTCGCCTTCAGCGAGCCCGGCGCGTCGTACAGCCCGGCGTGGATGACCTCGCTGTTGCGCGAGCTCGTGCCGTTGCCGATGCCTTCGGTCGCCTCGACGACGATCGTCTCGAGCCCGGCGAGCGCGAGCTCGCGCGCGCACGCGAGACCGACGACGCCGGCACCGACGACGACGGCGTCGACGCGCTCCATCGCGTCGCGTCAGACCGGCTGCGTGAACGCCTGCACCGTCTCCCACGCCGTCGCCTGCAGGTGCGCGGCGACGTCGGGCGCGAGCCCTGCGGTGTACGCGTTGCCGACCGGCGAGATGCCGTACACGGTCGCGAGCACCGTGCACGCGGCGAGGTACGTGCCGGCGAGCGTCGGGTGGCGCTTGTCGGCGACGTAGAGCTGGACGTCGGGGCGCCTGGCGATCGAGCGCGCGAACGCGTAGCCGGCGGGGACGACCCTGGCGCGGTTGGCGGCGCCCGCCTTCAGGTACGCGGCCGCGAGCTGCTCGGTCATCTCGGGCTTGTCGGCGTACGCCCACGACATGAAGAAGACCGGCTCGGCGCCGTGGCTGCGCGCGATCGCGCTGTCCTTGGCCGTCGTCTCGTAGAACAGCTTCGAGAGCTCGGGATGGATCGGGCACTGGCTGCAGTCCATCATGATCACCACGTCGAAGGGCTTGTCGAACGTGTTGAAGACGACGTTGTTGTCGCGGTCGAACGAGTACGCGCCGACGCCGCCGGGGCGGAAGTGCGCCTCGAGGTCCTGCCAGTTGAGGCCCGAGCCGCTGATCGTCGCCGACGTCGAGCGGTAGCCGCGCTCGTTCGGCCGCGCCGCCGCGAGCAGCAGGCCGACGTGGCCGTGCATGCTGTTGTTGTAATAGAAGAAGCTGTTGCCGACCCACAGCGCCGTCTTCGGCGCTGCCACGGGTGCGCCCGTCGTCTTCGGCGCTGCCGCGGGCGTGCCCGCCGCCATGGTCGTCGTCGGCGCCGTCGTCGTGCAAGCGGTCGTCGCGACCGCAGCAGCGATGCAGAACGCGGCGCGCGTCGCGAAGCGAAGGGCGCGGCGAGCCCCGGTGTCGCTGTCCATCTTCGTCGTCTCCGTTGTGCGTTGTCGCCGCATGCTACGGCAACGTCCGCGCGCTAGCGGGCGCGCAGCGCGTCGACGAGACGGTCGAGGTCGACCGGCTTGACGAAATGCGACTCGAACCCCGCGGCGTGCGTCCGCGCGCGGTCCTCGGCGAGGCCGTAGCCGGTCACCGCGATCAGCCGGCAGCGCCCGGCCGTCGCGGCGCGGATCTGCTCGGCGAGCGCGTAGCCGTCGATTCTCGGCAGGCCGATGTCGAGGATCGCGATCTCGGGGTGGAAGGCGTCGACGAGCGCGAGCCCTACTTCGGGATCGGTCGCGAAGCGCGCCTCGAACCCGACCATCGCGAGGAAGTCGGCCATCGCCTCGGCGGCGTCTGCGTTGTCGTCGACGACGAGGACGCGCGGGGCCGCGTCGGGCGACGGCCGCGGCTCGGGCAGCGGCGCCGGCGCGGTCTTCGCCGCGTCGTCGTCGGCGTCGCCGAGCGCCGGCTCGGCCGCCGCTTTCGTCTGCGCGAGCGCGTCGTCGTCGAACTCCGGCGACGACGACGGCAGCTCGGCCGCACGGCCGAGGAAATCGCGGTGCTCTGCGCTGGCAGCGTCCATGCTCGACGCGATTTTCCACGGCGTGCGGCCGCGACGCGACGCCGCGCAGCGCAGCCCCTGCTGCCGGCGTGCTCGCGGCCCGACAATCGCGCCATGGACGACGCCGCGCCCGCCTTGCCGCCGCTGCCCGATCGCCTCTCGGTCGATCCGCGCAGCCCCCACCACGTCGCCGAGGTCTTCGAGCACCCGGTGGGCGTCCGCCTCAATGGCAAGGAGCGCCACGACGTCGAGGAGTACTGCATCAGCGAGGGCTGGATCAAGGTGCCGGCCGGCAAGACGCTCGACCGTCGCGGCCGGCCGCTCCTCATCACGCTGAAGGGCACGGTCGAGGCGTACTACCGGACGCCGGGGTAGCGCTGCGCGCGGTCGCCGGCTCCAGCCCGCGCCCGGCCTCGCACGCGCGACCCCGCACACGCGGGCGCAGCGCGCCGAGGCGGCACGCGCCTTGCGTGTCCGTCGCGCGTCGCCGACGTACCATTTGGCCGCACCACGGGGAGATCGCATGGCGCAGCGAACGATGCAGGCAGAGCCGTACGAGTTCGCCTTCGACCCGAAGACGACCGCGCTCGTCATCATCGACATGCAGCGCGACTTCGTCGAGCCGGGCGGCTTCGGCGAGGCGCTCGGCAACGACGTCTCGCCGCTGCAGGCGGTGATCGCGCCGTGCCGGCGCATGCTCGACATCGCGCGCACGACCGGGATGCTCGTCATCCACACCCGCGAAGGCCATGCCCCCGACCTCGGCGACTGCCCGCCGTCGAAGCGCGCGCGCGGCCGCGGCAAGATCACGATCGGCGACGCGGGGCCGATGGGGCGGCTCCTCGTGCGCGGCGAGCGCGGCCACGAGATCGTCCCCGAGCTCGCGCCGATCAAGGGCGAAGTCGTCGTCGACAAGCCCGGCAAGGGCGCGTTCTTCGCGACCGACCTCGACCACATCCTGCGCAATCGCGGCATCCAGTCGCTGATCGTCTGCGGCGTGACGACCGAGGTCTGCGTCTCGACGACGGTGCGCGAGGCGAACGACCGCGGCTACGAGTGCGTCGTCCTCGAGGACTGCGTCGGCTCGTACTTCCCGCAGTTCCAGCGCGCCGCGCTCGACATGGTCAAGGCGCAGGGCGCGATCTTCGGCTGGGTCTCCGATTCGACGCACGCGGTCATCGCGCTGCGCAACTGACCTCCGCGCCGTCCTCGTCCGGACGTCACGTCATCCTGAACGAAGTGAACGATCTCGTCGGTCGAGATCCTTCGCTCTGCTCAGGATGACAAGGCCGCGGCGCGCTCAGGCCTCCTTCGGCATCGCGATCGGCGCGACCGGAGTCGGCGAGCGCATCAGCACGACGCACGTCACCGCGAACATCAGGTAGCCGAGCGAGACGAGCGGCGAGACGCCCCAGCCGAGCTGGGCGCCGTGGATGAGGCCGATGTACGAGAGCACGGCGCCGGCGAACGCCCAGATCGCGGCGTCGCGCATCCGGTTGTCGATCACGTGCACCGCGATCGCGCCGAGCACCATTCCGGCGAGCACCGAGCCGCCGCCGACCGACTGCAGGCCCTGGTAGAGGACGCCGAAGCCGCCGAGCTTGGCGAGGCCGACCGCCGACGCGGACGTTCCCGCCGCGCCGAGCGCGCCGTCGACCTGCGTCTTCGCCCATTCGGCGATGTTCGGGATCAGCGCCAGCACGATCGCCGGCGCGTGCTGCGGCGGGCACGCCTGGAACGCCTGCGCGCCGATGACGAGGCCGATGTAGAGCAGGATCGGCAGGATCGCGACGAGCGGGATCACCGCCAGCAGCAGCGCGGTGAGGCCGAGGAAGCAGACGACCGCGATCGCGAGCCCGGTGGCGAGCGAATAGCCGATCCGGCCGCCGACCGCCTTCCAGCCCGGATGGCCGATGTAGACCGCGGGCGGAAACGGGCTGCCGAGCATCGAGCCGACGACCGCGCCGAGGCCGTCGGCGAGCAGGATCTTGCGCAGGTTGTAGTTGTCGCCGGCCGCCGAGGCGCTCTCGACGTTGTTCATCCCCTCGGTGAAGTTGTAGATGCCGAGCGGGATCGCGGTCGCGAGCAGCGGCGCGACCTTGGCGAGGCCGGTCCAGACGTCGGCCGAGAACGACGGCAGGTGCAGGCCGAACTGCGCGAGCGACTTGCTCACCTCGGCGGCCTTCATGTAGTCGCTCCAGCCGACGAGCGAGGCGATCCAGCCGATCGCGGCGCCGACGAGCACCGCGACGAGGCCGCCCGGCAGGCCGCCGGGCAGCCGCACGTTCGCCGTCCACGCGATCAGCACGATCGCGAAGCACGCGAGCCCGATCCACGGCGTCTCCCACATCTGGAACGCCGGCCGCATCGAGATGAACGCGATCGAGATGCCGGCGAGCGTGCCGAGCATCGCCGCGCGCGGCGTCAGCGCGCGCAGCTTCGGGCCGATGAAGGCGCCGAGCAGGACGATGACGCCGATGATGAACGCCCACGCGAGGCCGCCGACCCAGGCGAGCATCGGGTTCTTGGTCTCGAGGTAGACCGGCAGCATCACCAGGAAGACGACGATGAACATGTGCGGCACGCTCGGTCCGTACGGCATCGCCGTGACGTCGGTGCGGCCCTCCTTCTTGGCGAGCTGCCACGCGAGGTACGCGTAGAACACGTTGCCGAGCGGCAGCGCGATGCCGAGCGCCGGCAGGATGCGGCCGAACACGGTGTCGGCGGGCAGCTGCACGACGCCGAGGCACAGGCCCGTCAGCACGATGACGTTGAGCAGCACGTTGGTGAACAGGCCGAAGAAGCCGTTCAGGTCGCCGGGGACCCACAGCTTCGGTTCGTGGCCGCTGGTGACTGCGTTCATCGGTTCCTCCTCGTCGTGTGTTCGAACTCCCGATCGCTCGCGTGACGCGCTTCAGGGCGGTGCGCGGCCGAGCGTCGCCGCGTAGGCGCGCCAGCCGCCGAACTCGGTGATCTCGCGTTGCCCTTCGCACAGGAACGGCTCGCCGAGGACGCCGAGCACGACCGAGCCGTCCTGGAGGACGACCTTGCCGATCGCGAGCCCCGGCGGCTCGTTTTGCAGGATGCGCGCCAGCCCGGCCGCGGGCACCTCCCAGAGCTCGAGCGCGACGCGCGTGCCCTGGCCGGGCGTGCGCAGCATCGCGGGATGGCGGTCGCCGATCGACCAGATGCGGTAGCACGCGTCGGTGGCGTCCTCGCGCACGAACGTCGCGCCGACCTCGAGCATGTTGTCGTTCAGCTCGAGGCCGCGCATCAGCGTGCCGTTGACGGCGAGCAGCGTCTTTTCGGTCATGGGTGCACCCTCGCGCTGCGCGCGGTCCCGCCGAGCGGGACGGAGCGTCCCCTTCGGAGCGGCCGTGCGGGGACGCTCATGTCGCCTCGATCCAGGTGCCGGTCTCGCCACGCAGGGCGCGCTCGATGCTCGGCGCATCGGTGATGACGCCGCGGCCGCCGCGGCGGCGCTTCGCGAAGGCGACGAGCGCCTCGACCTTCGGCGCCATGCTGCCGGCGCCGAAGTGGCCGTCGGCGGCGTACGCCTCGGCCTCGGCGACCGAGAGGCGATCGAGCCACCGCTGGTCGGGCTTGCCGAAGCGGATCGCGACGCGCGGCACGCCGGTCGCGATCATCAGCAGGTCGGCCTTCAGCTCGATCGCGAGCAACGCCGAGGCACGGTCCTTGTCGATCACGGCTTCGACGCCGCGCAGCTCGCCGCCGGCGGTCTCCTCGACCGCGATGCCGCCGCCGCCGCACGCGACGATGAGCGTGCCTTCGCGCGCGAGCCGCTCGATGGTCGGCGCCTCGACGACGCGCTGGGGCTGCGGCGACGCGATCGCGCGCCGCCAGCCGCGATCGCCGTCCTGCATCACCGCCCAGCCGAGCTTCGTGGCGAGCGTTCGCGCCGTGTCCTCGGTCATGAACGAGCCGATCGGCTTGGCGGGTTGCAGGAACGCCGGGTCGTTGCGATCGACGAGCGTCTGGGTGACGAGCGTGACGACCGGGACGCGGAGGGCGCGGCGCTGCAGCGCGTTGCCGAGCGCGTTCTGGAACATGAAGCCGATCGCGCCCTGCGTGTCGCCGACCGCGTACTGCACGGGCACCGTCGGCACCTGGCCGTCGGCGATCTCGGAGCGGCGCAGGATGAAGCCGACCTGCGGCCCGTTGCCGTGCGTGAGCACGACGTTCCAGCCGGCGGCGACCATCGCGGCGACGTGCGTCGCCGTCTCGCAGACCGCGTCGTACTGATCGTTGAGCGCGGTGTGCGCGTCGTCGAGGATGAGCGCGTTGCCGCCGACGGCGACGACGGCGAGCGGCTTCGTCACTGCGGCCTCCCGTGCTCGCCGAGGCTTCGCGCGAGCGCCTGCACCGCGGCGCTGAAGCACGCCATCGGTGCCGTCGTGACGCCGGCGCCGATCTGGCCGACGCCGGCGAGGCGGTGCGCGATGCCGCTGTTGATCACCGGCAGCACGCCGCAGTCGACGACCTTGCGCGCGTCGATCCCCGCCGCGCCGGCGGCGAAGTCGAGCGCCGGCAGCGTGAACGCCGGGTTGACGCCGAGCGTGATCGCGCGCATCCGCAGACTGTGGTGGATCGCGTCGGTCGGCGTGCCGCCGACGAACTTGACGATCGCCGGCGCCGCCGCCATCGCGAAGCCGCCGACGCCTGCGGTCTCGGTGATCGCCGAGTCGCCGAGGTCGGCGGCGGCGTCGGCGATCGAGTAGCCGGGAAAGTAGAGGCCGTCGACCGGATTCGCGGGCGCCTCGAACCACGCTGCGCCGGTGCCCGAGAGGCGGATGCCGAAGTTGACGCCGTTGCGTGCCATCGCCGTCACCATCGAGCTGCCGGGCACGCCCGCGGCGGCGTCGCACATCGCCTTCGACGCCGCCATCGAGAGGTTCAAGAAGAAGTGGTCGTTGGCGGCGACGAAGGCGAGCGTCGCTGCGGCGTCGGCGCGCGCGACATCGGCCTCGAGCAGCGCCGGCGCGATGCGCTTGATGAAGAGACCGGTCGCCGCGACGTTGCGGTTGTGGACCTCGTCGCCCATGTTGAGCGCCTGCGCCATCAGCGGCTTCAGGTCGATCGGCCCGGTGCGCGCGAGCGCCGCGGCGAGCGTCGGCGCGATCGTCTGCGCCATCGTGCGCAGCCGCGCGAGCACCTCGGCGCCGTGGGCGCCGAAGCGCAGCACCTTGCCGAGGCCTTCGTTGAAGTTGCAGTACGCGCGGTTGCCGCCGACGCTGTTCTCGACGACGAAGACCGGCATGCCGGGGCTGATGATCCCGGCCATCGGCCCGACCGCGCCCTGGTCGTGGCACGGCCCGAGCTCGACCTCGCCCTGCTCGACGAGCCTGGTCGCGGATTCGATCGAGTCGGCCCAGCCTTCGAGGACGACGGCGCCGAGCACCGCGCCCTGCATCGGCCCGCACATCGCGCGCCACGCGATCGGCGGCCCGGCGTGGGCGACCAGCCTGCGGCCGTTCGCCATCCCCGGCAGCACGTCGCGCGCCGTCGCGATGCCGGTGAGCACCGGGTTGGCGGCGAGGAAGCGCTTCAGCGCGGTCGCGTTGGCGGCGTCGACCTCGGCATGCGCGAGCGTCTGCGCCAGCGCCCAGCCGGCGTCGCGATCGCCCTGCGCAGGCGGCTGCCACTGCAGCGAGACCGCGTTCCCGCCGGCGGCGACGATGTCGTCGGCGAAGCCCGGCAGGCCGACGTTGACGACCGCGAGCGCGCCCTTGAAGAGCGTCGCCGCGGTCATCGTTGCTCCTGGCGCGCGGCGCGCCGCGCATCGAGCTGCTGCGCGAGCCGCGCAGCGAGCGCCGCCGCCTCGATGTTGCTGCCGACGATCACCGCGCCGGCGCGCTCGAGCTGCTCGACCTGCCTGGCCTTGCC
>JASLGD010000139.1 GCA_030150305.1 Caldimonas sp.
GGCTGAACCACAAGCTCGGCTACCGCGGCATCCCCAACACGCTGCTCAACTTCGGCGAAGGCAAGCACCCGGTGCGCGGCGCAGCGGGCGCGATCGGCTATCGCGTCGGCAGGCCCGGCGAGGGCCTGCGCTGCATGTTCCACATGATGAACGAGGCGCGCATCGCCGTCGGCCTCGGCGCGACGATGCTCGGCTTCGCCGGCTACGAAGCGTCGCTCGACTATGCAAAGACGCGTCCGCAGGGCCGGCCGATCGGTCCGGCCGGCAAGGATCCGTCGCAGCCGCAGGTGCCGATCATCGAGCACGCCGACGTCAAGCGCATGCTGCTCGCGCAGAAGAGCTACTGCGAAGGCGCGCTCGCGCTCGAGCTCTACTGCGCGCGAATGGTCGACGAGCTGCACACCGGAGCCGACGACGGCAACGAGGCCCCGACGCTCGCTTCGCTCGCTGCCTCCCGAGGGGGCGCGGCCGGTCTGGGGAGCGGTCCGGCGACCGGCCGGGCGCGCGCGCACGTCCTGCTCGAGGTGCTGACGCCGATCGCCAAGAGCTGGCCGAGCGAGTGGTGCCTCGAGGCGAACAGCCTCGCGATCCAGGTCCTCGGCGGCTACGGCTACACGCGCGACTTTCCGGTCGAGCAGTACTGGCGCGACAACCGCCTCAACATGATCCACGAGGGCACGCACGGCATCCAGGCGCTCGACCTGCTCGGCCGCAAGGTCGTGATGGACGACGGCGGCGGCCTCGAGCTCGTGCGCTCGGCGATCGCGGACACGGTCGCGCGTGCGCGCGCGCTGCCCGGGCTCGGCGAGCACGCCGATGCGCTCGCGCGCGCGAGCGACGACGTCGCCGCGGCGACGCGCGCCGCGTGGTCGACCGCAGTTCCCGCCGAGGCGCTCGCCAACGCGACGCCCTACCTGCAGGCGTTCGGCCATCTCGTCGTCGCCTGGATGTGGCTCGACGTCGCGACATGCGCCGCGCGTGCCGCTCTCGACGCCGCGCAGCGCGGCCGCCTCGCCGGGTGCCGCTACTTCTTTCGCTACGAGCTGCCGAAGATCGCCGCGTGGCTCGGTGTCGTCGCGACGCGCGACGACACCTGCCGGACGATGGCCGAGGAGTCGTTTTGAGGCTCGACGCCGCGCGTCTCGATGCGCTCGTCTGGACGCTCGTCTTCGGCGGCCTGCTCGTCGTCGGGCTCGGCATCGCGCTGCAGCGCCAGGGCGCCGGCTACGGCTGGGGCGTCGTCGTCGCCGGCGCCGTCCTCGTCGCTGCCGGCGTCGTGCTGGTCTGGGTGCGCTCGCGCGTCCCCGATTCCGAGCCCTGATCCCTTCGCTTCATTCTTTTTTCCGGAGAGCGCCATGAGCACCAACGTTCGCCAGCTGTTCGACCTCGAGGGCAAGACCGCGCTCGTCACCGGCGGGTCGCGCGGCCTCGGGCTGCAGATCGCCGAGGCGCTCGGCGAGGCGGGCGCGCGCGTGTTGCTGACGTCGCGCAAGGCGCAGGACCTCGAGGAGTCGGCCGCGCATCTCGCCCGGCGCGGCATCCAGGCCATCTGGAACGCCGCCGACCTCAGCCAGGCGAGCGAGATCGTGCGCGTCGCCGAGGACGCGATCGCGCGCCTCGGCAACGTCGACATCCTCGTCAACAACGCCGGCGCGACGTGGGGCGCCGCCGCCGAGGACCATCCGCTGGAGGCGTGGGACAAGGTGATGAACCTCAACGTGCGCTCGATCTTCCTGATGAGTCAGGCGATCGGCAAGCACAGCATGATTCCGCGCCGCCAGGGCAAGATCATCAACGTCGCTTCGATCGCGGGCCTGGCGGGCAACAGCGCCGACATGGCGATGGTCGCGTACAACACGAGCAAGGCGGCGGTCGTCAACTTCACGCGCACGCTCGCCGGCGAGTGGGGCAAGTACAACATCAACGTCAACGCGCTCGCGCCGGGGATGTTCCCGAGCAAGATGACCAAGGGGACGATCGCGCGCATCGGCGAACAAGAGCTCGCCGGTCACGCGCCGCTGCTGCGGATCGGCGACGACGACGACCTCAAGGGCGCGACGCTGCTCTTCGCGTCGCAGGCCGGCAAGCACATCACCGGCCAGGTGCTGCCGATCGACGGCGGCGTCTCCGCGATCATCGCGGCGTGATGGCGCCCCGACGCTCACGCGTGCGTTTGCCGCCCTCGAGGGGCCTCGGCCGGCGGGCCTGAGATGAAGTTCAAGATCCGCATCCCGTTCGTCGAGCTGCTCGGCTTCGAGCTGCTTCGGTTCGAGCGCGGCGAGGCCGAGATCGCGCTGACGCTGCGCGACGAGCTCACCAACTCGTGGGGCGTCGCGCACGGCGGCGTCTCGATGACGCTGCTCGACGTCGTCATGGCGCACGCGGCGCGCGCGCCCGGCGACGACGGCGTCGTCGAGGAGTCGGGCGTCGTCACGGTCGAGATGAAGACGACGTTCATGCGCCCCGCGCTCGGCCGCCTCGTCGCCGGCGGAAAGCGGCTGCACCGCACCGCGTCGATGGCGTTCTGCGAAGGCTCGCTCAGCGATGCCGAAGGCAAGCTCGTCGCGCACGCGACCGGCACGTTCAGGTTCCTGAAGGGACTGCCCGCGGGCGGCCGTCGCATCCAGCGGCCGAACGCTTCCGACTGACACAGAGGAGATTGCCATGGCGCAGGTCAACCGACAGATCCATCTCGTCTCGCGCCCGAGCGGCGAGGCGACCGCCGACAACTTCAGGCTGCTCGAGAAGCCGCTCGGCACCCCGGGCGACGGGCAGGTGCTCGTGCGGCACCGCTTCCTCAGCCTCGATCCGTACATGCGCGGCCGCATGAACGATGCCAAGAGCTACGCGCAACCGCAGCCGCTGAACCAGGTCATGCAGGGCGGCACGGTCGGCGAGGTCGTCGAATCGCGCCACCCCAACTACAAGCCCGGTGACCACGTCGTCGGCTACGGCGGCTGGCAGGAGTACTCGATCGTCGACGCCGGTCAGCCCGGCGTGCTGCGCAAGGTCGACACGACGCACGTGCCGCTCTCGGCGTACCTCGGCGCGGTCGGCATGCCCGGCGTCACCGCGTGGTACGGGCTGATGAAGATCTGCCAGCCGAAGCCCGGGCAGACGATCGTCGTCAGCGCGGCGAGCGGCGCGGTCGGCAGCGTCGTCGGCCAGCTCGCCAAGTCGCGCGGCTGCCGCGCGGTCGGCATCGCCGGCGGCGCCGACAAGTGCGGCTACGTCAAGAACGAGCTCGGCTTCGACGCGTGCATCGACTACAAGGCGCACCCCGATTCGAAGTCGCTCTACCAGGCGCTGAAGGAAGCGACTCCCGACGGCGTCGACGGCTGCTTCGAGAACGTCGGCGGCACCGTCCTCGACGTGACGCTCGCGAGGATGAACGCGTTCGGCCGCATCGCGCTGTGCGGGATGATCAGCGGCTACGACGGCCACCCGATCCCGCTGCAGCAGCCGCAGCTGATCCTGCAGTCGCGGCTGACGATCGAAGGCTTCATCGTCAGCGAGCACATGGACGTCTGGCCCGAGGCGTTGAAGGAGCTCGCGACGATGGTCGCGACCGGCAAGCTGAAGTACCGCGAGACGATCGCCGAAGGGCTCGCCGCCGCGCCCGAGGCGTTCCTCGGCCTGCTCAAGGGCAGGAACTTCGGCAAGCAGCTCGTCAGGATCGCCTGAGGTCCGACGATCGAGCACGACGAGCGCATGCGAGCGCACGCGAGGTGAACCCGTGAGCGAGCTGATCCTGCACCACTACGCGAGCTCGCCGTTTTCGGAGAAGGTGCGGCTCGTGCTCGGCATGAAGGGCCTGGCGTGGCGCTCGGTGACGGTGCCGAACATGCTGCCCAAGCCGGACGTTGTCGCGCTCACCGGCGGCTATCGACGCACGCCGTTCCTGCAGATCGGCGCCGACGTCTACTGCGACACGCTGCTGATGTGCCGCGTCCTCGATCGCATCGCGCCCGAGCCGCCGCTCGTTCCCGAGCCGCAGGCCGGCATCGCCGAGATCGTCTCGCAGTGGGCCGACACGACGCTCTTCTGGACCGCCGTTCCCTACACGATGCAGCCCGCGGGTGCCGCGCACTTCTTTGCCGGCGCAGCGCCGGAAGCGATCAAGGCGTTCGGCGCCGACCGCGCGGCGATGAACCCGAGCTTTCGCCGCGCGCCGATCGGCGACGCGCGCGCCGTGCTCGTCACGTACCTCGGGCGGCTCGAGGCGATGCTCGCCGACGGCCGCAAGTTCCTGCTCGGCGGCAGCGCTTCGATCGCCGACGTCTCGGCGGCGCAGTCGATCTGGTTCATGCGGCGCGCGCCACCGATCGCGGCGCTGCTGCATCCGTTTCCCGGCGTCGTCGCCTGGTTCGAGCGCGTCGCGGCGCTTGGGCACGGTGAATCGACGCCGATGGCGAGCGAGGACGCGATCGCGGTCGCGGCGCGCGCGCGCAGCCACGCGGCGACGACGGTCGCCGCCGGCCAGCCGTTCGCGACGGGCGCCGAGGTGACGGTCGCCGCGTCCGACTACGCGCACGACGAGATCGCCGGCCGCATCGTCGGCCTCGACGACGACGAGGTCGTGATCGCGCGCGACGACGCGCGCGCCGGCCGCGTCCATGTCCACTTTCCGCGCATCGGATTCCACGTCAAAGAGCTCAAGAAGGAGAAGGCATGAAGACATTCGCAGGCCGCACGGCCGTCGTCACCGGTGCCGGCTCGGGCTTCGGCCTCGAGGTGTCGCGCATCGCCGCGACACGCAAGATGAACGTCGTCATGGCCGACGTCCAGCAGGACGCGCTCGACCGCGCCGCCGCGGAGATTCGCGCGCTCGGCGTCGACGTCCTGCCGCATCGCCTCGACGTCGCGCACGCCGCCGAGGTCGAGGCGCTCGGCGCCGCGACGCGCAAGCGCTTCGGCGCGCCGCACTTCGTCTTCAACAACGCCGGCGTCGGCGCCGGCGGGCTGATCTGGGAGAACACGGCGGCCGACTGGGCGTGGGTGCTCGGCGTCAACGTGATGGGCGTGGCGCACGGCATCCGCGTCTTCACGCCGATGATGCTCGAGGCAGCGGCGATGGACCCTTCGTACGAGGGCCATATCGTCAACACCGCGTCGATGGCGGGTCTCGTCAATCCGCCCAACATGGGCGTCTACAACGCGAGCAAGCACGCCGTCGTCTCGATCAGCGAGACGCTCTACCACGACCTCAACCTCGTGACCGACCAGATCGGCGCTTCTGTGCTGTGCCCGTTCTTCGTTCCGACCGGGATCACCGAAAGCCAGCGCAACCGCCCGCACGCGCTCGCCGCCGACGAGCCGACGCGCAGCCAGCTGATCGGCAAGGCGATGAACGATCGCGCGGTCGGCAGCGGCAAGGTGAGCGCCGCCGACGTCGCGCGCTTCGTCTTCGACGCGATCGAGGCGCGCCGCTTCTACATCTACAGCCACCCGAAGGCGCTCGGCAGCGTGCAGACGCGGCTCGAAGACGTCGTCCAGGCGCGCAACCCGAGCGATCCGTTCGCGGGTCGCCCGGAGATCGGCGCGGAGCTGCGCGCCGCACTGCGCGCCGGGCGCTGACGCTCAGCAGCCGACCTTGACGGCCTGCACCGGCCGCCCGGTCGCGGCGTCGACGACGACGAGGTTGACGCTGCGCGGATGCGCGCCGTCGGCGCGCGCCTGCGGCGCGAACGTGATCGTCTCGGTCGCGCCCGCGCGCGTCGTCCACGCCGCGACCGGCTCGTAGTCGCGCACGACGAAGTCGTGGTGCAGCGTCGCACCCTCGTTCTCGCCGGCGCGCACGGCGGTGCTGTGCCCCTGCTCGGTCACCGCCCAGTACGCCGCGAGCCGCTTCGGCGACGCCGCGCCTGCGGTCACCGTGGCGACGAAGCGGTCGCCGCGCTGCGCCAGCGCGACGTCGACGCTCGCCGGCGGCCGTGACGACGACGCCAGGCGCGCCCGCGACCAGTCGGTGCGATCGCGGCCGTCCACGACGACCTGCGGCGTGTAGCTGAAGCGCGCGCCGTTGGTCGCCTGCTCGGCGGCCTGGCGCGCCGTGAACGCGGGCGACGCGAAGCGGTCCTTCCAGCCGAGACGATCCCAGTAGTCGACGTGGAAGGCGAGGGCGACGACCGACGGGTCGTCCTTCAGCGTCGAGAGCCAGCGGTCGGCCGGCGGGCACGAGCTGCAGCCTTCCGACGTGTAGAGCTCGACGACGGTCGGCACCGCGCGCGCGCCGGTCGCGGTGCAAGCGTCGGCGGCACGCGCCGAGGCCGCGCCGGCGAGCGTCGAGAGCGCAGCGAGCGCGAGAGGGAGTGCCCGCGGCAGACGCGGAAGGGACAGGACGGACATGGATCGCGGGCGCATGCGAAGGCTCCTGGCAGACGGATCCGGGTTGGTCGCGCCAGGCGGTCGAGCCTGACACGGACCGCCTTCGCCGCGGATTCTGCATCCGCCGCGCGCCCGGCTGCGTATGGGCGGCGATCGTGCCTTGCCTCGGGCAAGCCGACGAACCCGGCCGCCGCCGGGACCCTTTGCCGATCCAGAGGAGGAAGCATGAAGAGAGCCCATCCCCGCAGCCAGCTGTCGCCGCTGTTCGCCGCCGTCTGCGCGCTCGTCGGCGCCGCCGCGCTGCCCGCGCACGCATCGAGCCACCGCGAGGCGCCCGCGATCACGACGATGCCCAAGGTCGACGGCACCGACTTCTACATGTTCAACAGCTACGAGCCGAGCCGGCTGACCGGCCCCGGCTACGTGACGCTGATCGCCAACTACCAGCCGCTGCAGGACGCGTATGGCGGCCCGAACTACTTCAAGCTCGACCCGAACGCGCTGTACGAGATCCACATCGACAACAACGGCGACGGCAAGGAAGACATCACCTTCCAGTTCCGCTTCAACAACACGCTGCGCGGGACGACGCTCTCGATCGGCGGCCAGAACGTCGCGATTCCGCTGACGCAGTCGGGGCAGATCACGGCGCCGCAGTCGGCGAGCTCGAACGTCAACGAGACGTACACGGTCGACATCGTGCGCGGCGACCGCCGCACCGGAACGCACGGCTCGATCACCAACGCCAACGGCGGCAGCAACGTCTTCGCCAAGCCGGTCGACAACATCGGCTCGAAGACGATCCCGAACTACGCCGCCTACGCGGCGCAGCACATCTACACCGTCAACATCCCGGGCTGCACCGGCACCGGCAAGCTCTTCGTCGGCCAGCGCAAGGACGCGTTCGCGGTCAATCTCGGCGTCATCTTCGATCTCATCAACGTCCCCGGCGCCGCTCACTTCACTCCCGCCGAGGCGCAGTTCATCCTCGACAACTCGCAGAAGGACGCCGGTCACGACGACCTCGCCGACGCCAACGTGACGACGCTCGCGATCGAGGTGCCGACGAGCTGCCTCGTGGCAAGCGGCGGCAACGACCCGGTGATCGGCGGCTGGACGACGGCGAGCCTGCGCCAGGGACGGCTGCTCAGCAGCGCGCCGAAGAGCGGCCACCAGACGCACGAGCTCGTCGGCGGCGCGTGGACGCAGGTGTCGCGGCTCGGCATGCCGCTCGTCAACGAAGTGGTCATCGGCCTGCCCGACAAGGACAAGTTCAACAACTCGAAGCCGAAGGACGACGCCCAGTTCGCGACGTACGTGACCAACCCGACGTTGCCGGCGCTGATCGAGATCGCGCTCGCGACGCCGAACATCGCGCCGACCAACTTCCCGCGCACCGACCTCGTGACGACGTTCCTCACCGGCATCCCCGGCGTCAACCAGCCGAAGGCGTTCGCCGCGTCGCCGTCGACCGGGGTCGCCTCCGAGATGCTGCGCCTCAACACCGCGATCGCGCCGACCGCGGAAGCGTCGCAGAACCGGCTCGGTCTGCTCGGCGGCCTGCTGGCGGGCCCGGGCGGCGACCTCGCCGGCTATCCGAACGGACGCCGGCCGAGCGACGACGTCGTCGACATCTCGCTCGTCGCCGTGATGGGCGGGCTGTGCGTCGCCAACGGCAACAACAACACGTACCAGCTGGGCACCGCGTGCAAGCCGAGCGCCGCGCCGCTCGGCACGGCGGCGTTCGGGCTGCACGATGGCGTCGACCAGGCGGGTCCGAAGGTGAAGGCCAACGGCCCGCTGCTGCCGACGTTCCCGTACCTGGGAACGCCGAAGCCCGGCGCACAGTGAGGAGAGCGAGCATGAAGAAGACACTGCTTGCCGCGCTGTTCGCCGCGGCGGTGCTCGCGGCGTGCGGCGGCGGCGACGACCACCCGGCGCCGCCGGCGACGTCGCAGGTGCCTGCGATCGCGAGCCAGTCGGTCGACGGCTTCATCGGCTACCTGCGCGATCTCGTCGCGTCGATGGCCGACATGCTCGAGCCGGTCGACACGAGCGCGGTGACGCCGCCGACCGACGACACCGCCGAGCCGCAGAAGGTCGACTGAAGGCGAGGGCGGCGGCGTGCCGCCGCCCTTAGGATCGCGACCGATGCTGCGATTCCTGCACGCACCGATCGCCGTCTGCGCTGCCGCGCTGGTCGTGCTCGTCGCGTCGGCAGCGGCGGCGCCGATCACGCCGTCGAGCGACGACGAGGTGATCGAGGTGCTGCCTGCGACCTCCGCCGGCAGAAGCGAGGACCGGCAGCTGCGTCGCCGGCTCGCCGAGCGACCCAAGGACGCGCGGCTCGCGGCCGCGGTCGCCGAGCGCTACCTGACGCAGGCGCGCGAGTCGGGCGATCCGCGTTTTGCAGGGCTCGCGCTCGCTGCGCTCGCGCCGTGGCCCGACGCGGCGTCGGCGCCGAACGAGATCCTGCTGCTGCGTGCGACGCTCGAGCAATACCTGC
>JASLGD010000153.1 GCA_030150305.1 Caldimonas sp.
GGTCGGTCGGTGCGGTGGTCGCGACGGGCGAGCGAACGCCGGCGGCGTCGCTCGACCGCCGCCGGGCGCGAGGTTGCGGGGACGAGATCCCAGGGCAACCGGCGTGCCGCGCTCGACGGCCGGCGCGCGTCGGCTGCGTCAGGTCGCGAAGACGCGGTGCGACGACCGGATCGCGTCGTGTGCGAGCGGCAGCGGCGCGACGACGTCGATGCGCTCCGCGAAATAGCGCCGCAAGGCGTCGTCGAGCGTCGGCATCAGCGCGGCGCGCTCGCTCGCGAGCACGCAGTGGCGCGGTCGCGGCGCGAGCTCCGCGAGCGCCGCGCTCGTGCACGGCTGCAGGCTCGACGCGTCGATTCCCGCGAGCTCGGCGGCGCTGCCGGCGAGCTCGGCCCAGCTGACGTCGCCGTCGTTGGCGAGATGCCAGAGACCGCTCTCGCCGTCGATCAGGAGATCCAGGCAGGTGTGGACGAGATCGGGAACGTAAGTCGGCGAGACGCGCACGTCGGTGGCGGCGCGGAACGGCTCGCCGCGCGCCAGCGCGGCGAGCGCGTGGTGGACGAAGTTGTGGACGTCCCACGGGCCGAAGAACGCGCTCGTGCGAACGACCATCGCCTGCGGCAGGAGCGCGAGGACGTCGCGCTCGGCCTGCAGCTTGCTCTTGCCGTAGACGTTGAGCGGCGACGGCTCGTCGCTCTCGACCCAGGCGCGGTGGCCGCGGCCGTCGAACACCTGGTCGCTCGAGAACGTGAGCAGGCGAATGCCGGCCGCGGCGCATTGCGCGGCGAGGACCGCGGGGCCGATCGCGTTCTCGCGGAAGCATCGCTCGACGTCGCCTTCGGCCTCGTCGATGCGGACGTAGCCGCTCGCGTTGACGATCGCCCACGGCTTCCATTGCGCGATCGCGCGCGCGACCGACGCGGCGTCGGCGATGTCGAGCGCTGCACGGTCGAGGACGCGGCACGCGAGGTTGCGGTTGCGGCAGATCGTCGCGAACGCCCTGCCGAGCGTTCCGGTCGCGCCGCTGATCAGGATCGGGGCCACGTGCTCTCCGTGTGCGTGCGGACGAAAGCCCGCGAGTGGGGTGACGGTCGTGCGCGGCACGACCGGCTTGGCGACGAAGCGATCGGCACGCCGCCACCAGCCGTCGCCGGCGACGACCGGATGGCTCGCCTCGCGATCCGCCGCGAGCTCGGCGATCAGCGCGGCGAGCGCGGTCGCCCGCGGCTCGCGTGCGCGGATGTCGAACGGCCCGGGCTCGTAGTAGCCGCGGCATTCGCCGAGCAGGCAGTTCCAGTCGAACGAGCCGAGCAGCGACCATGCGGTCACCGCGCGGACGTCGACGCCGTTGTCGCGCGCGCTCTGCGCGCCGCGCCAGATCTCGTGCAGCCAGCGCAGCTGGTCTTCGCGACCACCGGCGAGGTGCGCTTCGGTGATCGCGATCGGACGCCGGTAGCGCTGCCACGTCTCCTGCAGGAGCGAGGCGATCTGCGGCGACGGCATCGCGAGCACGCGCACCGACTCGACGTCGACGAACTCGAGGTCGCGGTGCGGAGCGCGCGGGCGGCCGGGATAGCGCTCGACGCGGTGGTCGAGCCAGCGCTCGCTCGTCACGTAGTAGTTGACGCCGACGACGTCGGGCGGGCACGGATGCTCGGCGAACCACGCGAGCTCGTCGGCCTCGACGCCGTTCTCGCGCAGGTAGCTCCAGAGCGGATGGCCTGCGTCGACGCGCCCGCAGAGCAGGTCCCACGCGAGCCAGCGGCGCTCGTTGTAGAAGTCGACGACCTCGGCGATCGCCGCGGTGCCGTAGGTGCGGCTCAGATCGTCGGTCTGCACCAGCCGCGCCTCCGGTTGGACACGGCGGATCGCCGCCATCGCTTGCGCGGTGGCGCGGCACTGGTGGACGACGGCGCGCACGAACGACCGGTCGTCGCTCGCGTGCGGGTACCAGACGCCGTAGAGCGCGCTGAAGCGCGCGGTCGTCAGCGGCTCGTTGACGGGAGTCCAGTCGCGCACCCAGGGGAAGCGCTCGGCGACCGCGCCGGCGAACGCAGCCAGACCGTCGGCGAAGCCCGGGTCGAGCAGGCTCGTCTGGCGCGGCCCGCTGCCGTGGTGGACGAGGCCGACGATCGGCGCGATGCCGAGCTCGCGCAGCCGTGCGAGGCGGCGCTCGGGCCACGTCCAGTCGGCGTGCTCGAGGCCGTCCGGGGCGGTGCGCTCCCACAGCACCGGGTAGCGGATCGCCCGGATGCCGAGCGCGGCGAAGCGTTCGAGGTCGTCGTCGCGCGCGCAATGGCCGTTGCGCTCGAGCTGGGTGAAGTAGTCGTCGCCGACGCGGTTGACCGTGCACTCGACACCGCCCCACATCTCGAGCGGCGGGCCGGAGCTGCCGCTCGGTGCGCGGGACGGTTCCTGGTGGCTGGCATGGGAATTGGACATCGTGCGGAAGCTCTTCTGGCGACGCAGCGCCGGAGCAATCCGCGCGCCTTCGCGCCTCCGCGTGCGGCACGCGATTTGCCCAAGCTCGACTTCGGCGCCGCCGGCGCGACTGGAGAGCACATGGGCACTGCGAGGAAGGGCGCCGCGAAGAAGGCAGGCAAGGGCGCGGGCGCGGCGAACGACGATGCGACGGCGCTCCTCGAGCAGGACCATGCCGACGTGCGCGGCCTGTTCGCCGAGTACGACGAGCTCGCGACCGACCAGGCCGACGGCGAGGAGCGGCAGGCGCTCGCCGAGCAGATCTGCGCCATGCTCACCGCGCACTCGACGATCGAGGAGGAGATCTTCTATCCGGCGGCGCGTGATGCCGGCGTCGAAGGCAACCTGCTCGACGAGGCCGAGGTCGAGCACGCCGCCGCCAAGGACCTGATCAGGCAGATCCGCTCGATGTCGCCCGACGACGAGCTCTACGACGCCAAGGTCAAGGTGCTCGGCGAGTACGTCGACCACCACGTCGACGAGGAGGAAGGCGAGCTGTTCCCGCGTTGCCGCGAGGCCGACATGGACCTCGCCGGCCTCGCCGCGACGCTCGCCGAGCGCAAGTCGCAGCTGCTCGCCGAGTCGCCCGCCTGACGGTCGCTCTCCCGGGGCGCACAAGGCGCCCAATCGTTCACGCTTTTCGCGTGCGCGGCTGCACTTTCACACATCGCGCGTGGCACGGATGCGGAACACTCGCGGCCGCACCGAAAAGCATGCATGCGCACGGCCCGGACGCTCGCCAGTTTCCGCTCGCTGAAGGTCCGCTTCGCGCTGGCCGGGGCGCTGCTCGTGCTCGCGAGCGTCGCGTTGACGGTGATCTTCGTGCTGCGCGAGGTCGGCCGCAGCACCGAGCAGGTCGTCCTCGATTCGCAGGAGGACGACGCGCGGCGCCTCGCCGCGGCGATCTCGGTCCGGCTCGTCGGCCTGCAGCGCGCGTTGCGCAGTGCCGCGCAGCAGCTGCCGGCGGCGGCACTCTCCGATCCGGCGCGCCTGACCGAGTTCATGCGCGCGCAGCCGGTGCTCGCAACGATGTTCTCGGGCATCTTCGTCGTCGGCATCGACGGCCAGATGCTCGTCATCGACGACGACAAGGGCCTGCGCGAGCCGCACCTCAACGTCGCCGACCGCGACTACTTCAAGGAGACGATGCGCGAGCGGCGCCCGATCGTCTCGCGCGTCGCCGTCTCGCGCGTCAACGGCGAGCCGTTCGTGACGCTGACGATGCCGGTCTTCTCCGCCGACGGCCACGTCGCCGGCATGCTCGGCGGATCGCTCCGGCTGACGAGTAGGTCGCCGTTCGCCGACCTCGCGCAAAGCGGCGACGACCGGCAGTCGACGATCATCACCGTCGTCATCGACGCACGCGGCCAGATCCTGTCGCATCCCGACCGCGACTGGATCCTGCGCGACGGCGCCGCCGAGCCGCGGCTGGCGGCGGCGCTGCAGGACTGGCGCTCGCGCGGCAGCCCGATCGAGCCTGCCGGCTACGCGATCCGGGCCGGCGAGCACGAGGTCGGCCTCGCCGGCGTTGCCGACGCCGACTGGCTGGTGCT
>JASLGD010000320.1 GCA_030150305.1 Caldimonas sp.
TGATTTCGCTTGGCAAAGCGGCCAGTCAATTGCCTGTCTTGATGGCCAGGCTGCGCCCCAGTCCGCTCCTTGCGCGGCAAGCGCGCCCGATCAACGGTCCCGGTCTGACCCCTCAGCTGGGCCACTGCAGGCCTTTACGCAGGTACTTGCGGAAAATCTCGAGCTGGCAAATCAAACCCGACACATTTAACAGCCGAGTTCGTTGTTGGCGCGCATCGCTATTGTCCTTGAGCCGGTACGACTGCCTTTGCAGCATCTCGTACAAAGAGGCGGCGTGAAGGGATTTACAAAACCGACTGCGCGCGGTGTTTGCGGACCGCTTAGGATCGCCACCTTTGATACTGAGAGGTACGCCGATGCCAAACGTTGCATCAATCCTGAAGCAGGAAATCGCTCGGGTCGCTCGCAAGGAACTTCGCCGCGAGACGGCCGCTCTCAAAAAGGCATCCGCCGGATACCGAAGTGAGATCGCTGCACTGAAGCGACGAATCGCCGAGACAGAACGGCGGCTGCGCTCTGGAGCAAGGCACGCAGAGGCGCCGGCGCGGGCAGCGAATGACGAGTCCATCCCAGAAGGGTTGCGCTTCAGCGCCAAGGGACTCGCCAGCCACCGCAAGCGACTTGGCCTGTCGGCAGGCGAGCTCGGCTTGCTGCTCGGCGTGTCCGGCCAGACGATTTACAACTGGGAGAGCGGAAAGGCTCGACCGAACCGCAAGCTCCTGCCCACACTCGCGGCGCTGAGACGGGTGGGGAAGAGGGAAACGTCTGCGCACCTCGATCAGCTCAAGAAGGCGGCCTGAATCTCACCCGGACGCGTGAACGCGTGCGGCGAAGGGACCCCCAGCGGCGCGACCAAGCGGTTCTCCGGCTGTCCTCGCCCACACGTAGTCCTCGCTCGATCAATGGGTCGCCCCACGCGTTCCCAGGCTCGTTGGGGCAAAGCGCCCGCGGGACAGCGTTGATCTTGTAGCCGAGCCCTGCGCCGGTGCGGTCGTGTCTCGCACGGTCGGCGAGCGAGAGGGCGCAGCACTCCGAATCCGAACAAAGCGCGCGACGAGCCCGCCTTCGTCAGGCGAGCCACCCTGAGACGGAGCGCGAGCGTCTCGTTCAGGAAGCAACTAGAAGCGCTCGCCTGCCTCGAGCCCCTCGTTGCTCAACCGCCGCGCTCTGAGTGACTCCGAGCGCACGCTCGCGCAGACCGTCGAAGACGTCAACGGTATCGGACGGCGTTGGCGCGGGACCGGTTCGCGGCATCGGGTTGGGCAAGGCCGAATGGATCCTCGCGCGCCTGCGGGCGAGTCGAGCGCCAAGAAAAGTGCCGGAAGTCGATGTCGCGTGTGTTTTGGCACCTGGCGTGCCCCGGCAGCGCGGCCGAACGTCGAGATTCCACCCCGCGTTTTGGTTTGTTTCCTCTCATCCAGCCGCGCATTCTTGGCGCCTCACGGACTGGAAAGGGCGCGATGGACCAGAAGTTGTTCGAGCACACCAAGGCGATGCTCGTGGCTCTCATCGATCGCAAGCTCTCGGTTCGAGCGGTCGGCCTCGAGTTCGGGATACATCATTCGCTCGTCGATCGTCGCATCAAGTCCCTCGTGCGGCAGGCGGCGGAGCAACACCCGATCGCCCACCTCGACGGTCGTGAGATCTCCTCGCTCTTGGGCCTTCGACAGCATGCGGCGGCGGTGAAGGCAGCGGTGGAAGATTTCGTGCCCGAAGGAGCGAGCGGATCCGGCCGGGACATCGACATTGCAGCGGGCCTCGAGCGCGTTCGGCGGCTCAGCCCGAACCCTCGGCGGGACGAGGCACTCCTGCAGGTGATGCTGTGTTCCGGCGCGAAGCCGATCGAGATCGCGAGCATGCGGGTGCGCGACTGCCTGGCCGAAGATGGCAGGTGGAGGGCGCGGATCGAGATTGGCCACGGCCGCGCGCGTCTGCGCCCACACACCTTCGACCCAGCCCCCGCATTGGCGGCGTTGGAGGCCTACCTCGTGCATCGGATCGCGAGACGCCTCGGCCGCGGGAAGAATGAGCAGTTCCGCGGACTGGATCCGGACAGTGCGCTGTTCTTGTCTCAGCGCGGCGCCGAGTTCGCCATCCGCAAGAGGGCGGGTCGGCGAGCTGCCAGCACCGTGTTGACCATGACCTTCCAGGCGATCTTCGAGTGCGCCGGTTGGCAGGGAGCCACAACGCACACCGTTCGACGGCACGTCGCGCGAAGGCTCAGCGAGGAGCACGACGACAAACGCCGGGTCGGCGAGTTGCTCGGCCTCTCATCGCGGCGCTCGCTAGCCAGGCTTCTCGCGGAGCGGTCGCGCGGACGCGAACGGCCGGAGGCGGCGTGTGCGTGAGGCAACCTACCTCATCCGCGGCCGGGTGTTTCGACTGTCCGACCCTCGACTGCAAGAAGCGTTGGCGAGCGTGTACGAGTCCCCAGAGCGGCCGCGCTGCATGTGCGTGCCTGGCGGCGTCGAGATGTACGTGGCCAGGCACGCCGAGTACCTCGTCAAAAGGATGCCGGGAACCGGTCCACAACATCGGGTGAGCTGCGCTTCGTTCGAGCCGCCGGAGGCGTACTCCGGGCTCGGAGAGCTGGTGGGCGAGGCGATCGTGGAGCACGCGCCGGAGCAGGTGGAGATCCGCACGGCGTTCCCGCTCTCGCGGACGTCAGGCCACAGCCTACCTCGCGGCCTGGCTCAGGAAGATCCGCCCTCGGTCAACGCGCCACGCAAGCGAATGAGCCTGCGGGCGGTCCTGCACTTCCTCTACGACCGAGCGCGGTTCAACCGCTGGTACCCGACCATGGAAGGCAAGCGCACCCAAGCAGTGTTTTCGAGGCACATGAACGCCGCGGCGCACGGGGTCGTCGTCAAGGGCGGTTCACTCGAAGATCGGCTGTATGTTCCCGAGCAGTTTCGCGCGGCCGAGGCTGACCAGATCGCGGAGCGAAGGCGCAAGAAGCTCGCCGTGCTGATCTCGCCAGGGTCGGACGTGCAGTTCGTCCTGGCGCTGCTCGTCGGGGAGCTGAAAGGAACCGAGGTGGCCGGCTATCGGAGACGCCTCACCGTCAAACACATGCCGGACGTGCCGCTCTACATCGACGACAAGGCCTGGGAGCGCGTTGAGCGGGCGTACGGTGACATCCTCCAGGCCGCCAGCGCCGACGTCGAGCGCAAGCCGCGTGTGCTCATGGCCGCGCTGGTCTACGCCAAGCGGGAGCACATCTACCAGGTCGACTCTGTCTCGCTGATGCTGGTGACGGAGCAATGGATCCCGCTCGACGGAATCTACGAGTTGCCACTCATCGAGGCGCTCCAGCAGCAGGGACGGTCTTTCATCAAGCCCTTGAAGTACGACGCGCGCACGTCCGCTGGATTTCCGAACGCGTTGCTCATCGACGCCGGACCGCGACCGGTACCGCTTCACGTCATCAGTCCTTTCATGAGTGAACAGGATGCGGGCATCAAGCGCAAGCTCCTGAAGGACGGAAGCTGGTTTTGGGAGACCGACAAACCAATCCCTGACCTGCCGCCGACCGATGCACCGAGGAAGACGAGCCGGTCCGTCGTCGCGCAGCCTGGCAACGCAGCGAGCGCGGCAGCGGATCTCGCAGGCGCTCCGTGAGGCAGTCCCCGGGCACACAACTTTTGGCGTGCATCGCGCCAGAGCAGACGCAGCGCGAGTTGCTGCGACTCGCCTCAGGTGCGCTCAGACGCTGCACTGACGCGAAGCTCTGCCGAGCGCAGTATCGGCCAATAGAGCAGCCGCTCGGACCCGTTCCTCGCCGAGCTCCCGATGGCGCTCTTCGGAATGACGGCGCTCGTGCTCGGCGCGAGTTGCCAGTAGCTCAGCGAAGTGGCGTCGAAGGTGAGTTTTCCGCTGACGTAAGGACGACGCCATGGTCGACACGCAGGATTAGATACCGGTCGTACTCGGGATCCAAACCGCCCTTTCGAAGAGGCTTTCCCACGCCGATCGTCAGCGTTCCCGAGTACCAGGACGCGAGCACTGGAGCCGACTCGCCGGGAACGATCACATCGATCGGCAGTTCAGTGGTAGACCCAGAGCACGGATTCGTGACGACCCGGAGAAGGAACAATCGCGAGTCGTCGATCTTCCAATACGCTTTGTAGCCGCGCCAGTTGGCTGAGCAGGTCGGCTTCGGGACCTTTGACATCAGCTCCAGGTTCCGCTCCATTCCAACATAGAGGGCAGCGACCGGATCGTTGAGCAGGGGCCACTCGTGGCCGTCGAGCACTATCTGGTCCGGTATCTGGGTCGTGGCGTTTGCTGAGACCGAGCATATGACCAGGAGGCCGAACAGGGCGAGCTGCGCTTTCATCCTGTGCGACCTGGCGTGTGCGGACAGCTCGCTGCCCCGGCGAAGGAGCGTATTACGCCCAAGCCCCACTCCCTTAGCAGGGCACCACGACGACACCCTCGACCGTCCCAACCACCGGTCCGTTTTCTCCCTTCGGGCTCGCCGTCGTCTTCAATCGGTAGGTGGCGACGACGTTGGCTCCCCGAAGCTTCGGATCTTCAGCCTTCCTCACCTGCCCACAGCTGCGCCCTACAAGAATCCCCTCGGACCGACCTTCCGCGCCGCCCGGAAC
>JASLGD010000370.1 GCA_030150305.1 Caldimonas sp.
CGGCGGTGCAGACGAGCCGCTGCGTCTCGACCAGATCGAAGCGGTCATCGCCTCGGGCGCGCTCGTCGTCGATGCCTGCCGCCGCGGCCTGCGCATCGGCGACAGCTGGCTGCCGCTCGCGCGTCGGCCGGTGCTGTTCACGCTCGCGCGCGCGCTCGCGGAAGCGTGGCCGCACGACGTCGATCGCAACGCGCTCATCGCACGGGCGTTTCGCACGCGGCGCCCCGACGAGACGCATCGCGCACGCCTGCGCGTCGAGATCGGCCGCCTGCGCGCACTCGCTTCGTCGTTCGCGCGCGTCGACGCCACCGCGCGCGGCTTCGCGCTCGTGCCGCACGCCGAGCGCCGCGTCGTCGTGATCGTGCCGCCGATCGACGGCGAGCAGGCGTCGCTGCTCGCGTTGCTCGCCGACGGTGCCGCATGGTCGACCTCCGCGCTCGCGCTCGCGCTCGATGCGAGCCAGCGCACGGTGCAGCGCGCACTGGTGGAGCTCGAGGCGAGCGGCCGCGCACGCTCGATCGGACGCGCGCGGGCGCAACGCTGGCTCGCACCGCCGCTCGCCGGATTCACGACGATCTTGTTACTCCCCGCTGCGCTGCCGCTCGCGTAGATTGCCTCCATCGGCGCTGCGACAAAGCGCCGCAGACAACGGAGCGAGCACATGACGAGCAACACGCGAACGAGCGAGGCCGAGATCGTGCGCGAGTACGGCCCTTTCACGGGAGCGCAGAACATCGGCGGCGTGACGCACGACGGCCGGCGGGTGTGGGCCGCGGCCGGAGCGCGCCTGCTGGCGTTCGACCCGGAGAGCGGCGACGTCACGCGCACGCTCGACCACGCGGCGGACGCGGGCACCGCGTTCGACGGCAAGCACCTCTATCAGATCGCCGAGGCGCGCATCGACAAGATCGACCCGGCCACCGGCGCGGTGGTCGCCTCGATCGCCGCGCCCGGCCAGGGCGCCGATTCGGGCCTCGCCTGGGCCGAGGGCAGCCTGTGGGTCGGACAGTACCGCGATCGCCGCATCCACCAGATCGACCCCGAGACCGGCGAGATCCTGCGCACGATCCAGTCGAACCGCTTCGTCACCGGCGTGACGTGGGTCGACGGCGAGCTGTGGCACGGCACCTGGGAAGGCGACGACAGCGACATCCGACGCATCGACCCGAAGAGCGGCGCGGTGCTCGAGCGGCTGCAGATGCCGGCCGGCACGGCGGTGAGCGGCCTCGAGTCCGACGGCGGCGACCTCTTCTATTGCGGCGGCGGATCGAGCGGCAAGGTTCGCGCCGTGAAGCGTCCGAAGCGCGCATCGCGCTGAACCAAGTCGACCCATCGACCCATCGACCCATCGACCCAACGACCCATCGACCCAACGAAGGAGCGCATCATGAACGCCTCGACGAACCAACACGACTCGCATCGTCCCGCCGTCGTCTCGCACGACCAGTGGCTCGCCGCGCGCAAGGCGCTGCTGAAGCACGAGCGCGAGCTCACGCACTTGCGCGACCGCATCGCGGCAGAGCGCCGCACGCTGCCGTGGGAGCGCGTCGACAAGCCCTACCTCTTCGACGCGCCCGAGGGCCGGCGCTCGCTCGCCGACCTGTTCGAGGGCCGCCGCCAGCTGGTGGTGCAGCACTTCATGCTCGGCCCTGGCTGGGAACAGGGCTGCCCGAGCTGCTCGTACATGGCCGACCACACCGACGGCATGACGCTGCACCTGGCCGCCCGCGACACCAGCTTCGTCGCCGTCTCGCGCGCACCGCTCGAGGAGATCGAGCGCTTCCGCCGTCGCATGGGCTGGAAGTTCACGTGGGTGTCGTCGCACGCGAGCGACTTCAACTTCGACTTCGGCGTCAGCTTCACGCCCGAGCAGCGGGCGCGCGGAGACGTCGGCTACAACTACGGCACGCAGCCCATGAACGCGGAGGAGCTGCCGGGCATCAGCGCCTTCATCCGCGACGACGCGGGCGCCGTCTTCCACACCTACTCGACCTACGGGCGTGGCGTCGAGGCGATGATGGGCACGTACACGCTGCTCGACCTCACGGCGCTCGGCCGGCACGAAGAAGGGCTGTCGTTTCCGATGGCGTGGGTGAAGCACCACGACCGCTACGAGACGGCGGTGGCCGCGCAGGCGCAGGCGCACTCGTGCTGCGGCGAGCGGGCCTGATCCTTCGCATCGCGCAGCGAGGTGGACGACCGTGTCCGGCGCCTGGCCCTGGCTCGCGGTCGCCGGTCTCGGCGCGCTGCACGGGCTGAATCCCGCCGGCGGCTGGATGCTCGCGGCGGCATCGGGCGTGCGCGCGGGCAGCGTCGCGCAGGTGCGGCGCGCGCTCGTGCCGATCGCGATCGGTCACGTGGCATCGATCGCGGTCGTCGCGTTCGCCGTCACGCAAGGGCTCTGGCCCGAGCGCGCGACCGTGCGTGCCGCGGTGGCGGTGCTCCTCGTCATCGTGGCGCTCGTGCGCTGGCGCCGCGGCGGCGCGTGCACGGCGATCGGTGCACGTGGCGGCCGCGCGGGAATGGTGCTGGGGTCGTTCCTGACGTCGAGCGTCCACGGGACCGGCCTGATGCTCGTGCCGGCGCTGGTGCCGCTGTGCGGCGCCGAGATGCCCGCGCGAGAGATCGTCGCAACGGGTTCGCTCGTGCTCGCCGCGACGGCGCTGGTGCTTCACCTCGCCGCGGCGCTCGCCACGACCGCCCTCCTGGCCGCCGGCGCATGCGGGGCGATCGCTCGCGCCCGACGGGCCCTTCAGAACATGCGCAGCTGACGTGATCCGCGGCGCAGGGACGCCATCACGCAGCTTTCACGTCGCGCGATCGCGTCGTCTCTGGACATGCCGGCGCGTCGAGAGCGCCTCCGCCCGCGACGCAGACGCATTGCGCCTGCTCAGGCGGCGAGCGCGGCCCGCAGACGCGGCGGATCGAACGGCAGGTCGCGAACGCGGCGTCCCGTCGTGTCCGCGAGCGCGTTGGCGATCGCAGCGGAGGTGGGTCCTTGTGCCACCTCTCCCGTGCCGAGGAACGGCTGACCACGTCGATCGAGAACGACCACGTCGACGCGTCCCGGCACTTGCGGAAAGCGCAGGATCGGGTAGCCGCCCCAGTCGAGGCTCGTCGCCCGTCGCGTGTCGAAGCGCACCTGCTCGGCAAGCGTCCAGCTCGCCGACTGCACGATGCCGCCTTCGATCTGGTTCGCGATGCCGTCCGGGTTGACCGCCTCGCCGCTGTCGACTGCGGCGACGGCCCGGACGATGCGAACGCCGCCAGTGTCGCGATCGACCTCGAGCTCGACGGCCACCGCGCAGTAGGCGGCGAGATTCTTGTAGCGTGCGAACGCGATGCCGCGGCCACGGCCCGGACGCGCTTGCCATGCGGACCAGCCGAAGCGCTCGGCGGCTGTGCGAAGGACGTCTCGAGCGCGCTCGTCGGTGAGATGGCGCAGCCTGAAGTCGACGGGGTCGACGTGCGCTGCCCGAGCGAGCTCGTCGACGAAGCTTTCGATCGCGAACACGTTCATGTAGGCGCCGAGCGAACGCAGCGCCGAGACGCGCAGCGGCATCTCGGGCAGAAAGTGATGGACGACGCGCGCGCG
>JASLGD010000423.1 GCA_030150305.1 Caldimonas sp.
GCAGCGCCTCTCTCGCGGTCAGCCAGCGCCCGGGCTCGTCGCCGCGCAGCTTGGCGACGGCGGCCGCAGTGCCGACGACGTTGAGCATGTTCGTCGTCAAGGTCGAGCACGAGCCGTCGGAGCCGAGGCTGACGTTGACACCGGCATCGATCAGCTCGCGCACCGGCGCGACGCCCGAGCCGAGCATGAGGTTGCTCCACGGGTTGTGCTGCGCGGTCGCGCCGCTGCTCGCGAGCAACTCGATCTCCCGCGGGCGCAGCCAGACCGCGTGGATCAGGCTGGTCGCCGGCTTCAGGAAGCCGATCCGGTCGAGGTACGCGACGATCGTCGAGCCGTTGAAGAGCGCGCCGGTGACGAGCTGCAGCCGCGTCTCCTGGACGTGCGAGATCACCGGCAGCGCGAGCTCGTCGGCGAGCGCGCGCATGCGAATCAGGAACGCCTCGCTGCAACGCTGCGGCGCCGACACCGAGACCAGCACGCCGACGCGGTGCGCGCGCGGATGGCGCACCGCCGCGAGCTCGCGCACCAGCGCCTCGAACTCCTCGCTGCTCGTCCGCGGCGCCGCACGCAACTGCAGCGCGAGCTCGGCCGGCACCAGCTCGTCGACGAAGGGCAGGCTGTCGATCAGCGCCCGGTCCATCATGCCGAAGCCGACCAGCGCGCGGATGCCGACGTCCTCGTAGGCCTGCAGCGCCGCGTCGACGGCGCCGTGGTCGATGCCGGCGGCCTGGGGGAAGTCGTCGACCAGCGTCGTGCAGCCGCTGCGGAGCGACTCGATCGCCCCGATCATCGTGCGCAGATAGACCTGGCGCGGCGTCAGCGGCACCGGCACGCGCGGGCGGACAAGCTGCATCCAGAGCTCGAGCGGCAGGTTCTCGGCGCGGCCGCGCTGGAAGTGCTCGTTCGAGTGCTGGTGGCCGTTGACGAGGCCGGGCACGAGCAGTCGGTCGGCCAGCTCGACGACCTCGTCGACGGCGGCGGAGATCGTCCGCGCCGGCTCGATCGCGGCGATGCGGTCGCCTTCGACGAGGACGTCGAGCGGGCGGCGCTCGAACGCGAGCGCGTCGCCGAGCAGGGCGACGGCGCCGCGCAGGAGGGTGCGGTGCGGCGTCATGTCGGCTCGCGCCGGCGCGGCACGCGGCGTGCATGATGGCGGCACATGCAACGATTGTCTGCGCACGGCCGCCCGGCGGATCGATGAGGACGCTGCCGACGCACGGCCGCTTCGCCTATTCGCCGATCGTGGCGCGGCCGCGCTACGACTGGCCGAACGGCGGCCGTCTTGCGCTCTACATCGGCTTCAACGTCGAGCACTTCGCCTTCGGCGAAGGTCTGGGGGCGCGCCTGGCGCCGGCGGCGGCCGGCGTCGACGTCCTCAACTACGCCTGGCGCGAGTACGGCAATCGCGTCGGAGCCTGGCGCTGCCTCGAGCTGTTCGAGTCGCTCGGCCTGCCGGTCGCGGCGATCGTCAACAGCGCGGTCTGCGAGCACGCGCCGGCGCTGATCGACGCCTTCGTGAGGCGCGGCGACGAGATCGTCGGCCACGGGCACAGCAATGCCGAGGCGCAGGGCGCGATGAGCGAGAGCGACGAACGCGCGCTGCTGGTCGATTGCCGCGAGCGCCTGCGTCGCGCGAGCGGCCAGGTGCCGACCGGCTGGCTCTCGCCCTGGATCTCGGAGAGCGCGGTCACGCCCGACCTGCTCGTCGAAGCCGGCTACCGATACACCCTCGACTGGTGCCACGACGACCAGCCGACGCAGCTGGCGACGCGCGCCGGCCCGCTCTGGTCGATCCCGTATCCGCAGGAGGTCAACGACATTCCGATGATCGTCGCGCGGGCGATGAGCGGGAGCGATTTCGCCGACCTGATCGTCGACCACTTCGACGAGATGCATGCGCAGTCGGTCGCCGAGCCGCTCGTGATGGGCATCGCGCTGCATCCGTATCTCGTCGGCCAGCCGCATCGCCTGCGACCCTTGCGCAAGGCATTGCAGCATCTTGCCGCGGCGCACGGAACGTGGTGGACGACGCCGGGCAGGATCTGCGACGCGGTCGAGCGGCCGGCGTCGAGCTCAGCGTAGCGCCGCGAGCGCGGCGCGCGCGGCGGCATCGACGCTGTCGACGAGCGGCACCGCGAGCCTCGGCGTGGCCGCCGAGGCGATTGCCGCGGCCATGCCGGCGAGCGCCGCGCCTCCGAGCACGACCGCATCGACGCCGTGCGCCGCGCTGCGACAGGCGTCGCCCAAGGCGACCAGCGCGCGCTCGGGGTCGGCGGCGAGCTCGGCACCGGTCGCGGCGACGATCGACACCATTGCGAGCCGATCGGAGAGCTCGAGCGCGCGTGCGAGGCGAGCGAGCATCGGCCCCCACGCGGCGCCGCCGGTGACGATCGCGAACCGGCCGTGGCTCGCGGCCTCGCGCATCGCCGCCTCGGCCAGGCCGATCACCGGCAGCGCGAGCGCCTCGCGCAGCGCGAACACGCCCGGGTCGCCGAAGCAGCCGACGATGATCGCGTCTGGCCGGCCGTGGCCATCGCAGTGCTCGCTGCATGCCTCGAGCGCGGCGTGCGCGGCGACCACGTAGCTGGCCTCGCTCGCGATGTAGCTTGCGCCGAAGCGCGCGGTGATCGCCTCGACCTCGGCCGCGGCGCCGACGGCGGCGCCGATCCGGCGTGCGAGCAGCTCGGTGACCGCGACGCTGGTGTTCGGATTGACGACGAGCAGCTTCATTCGCGCGCGCCGCCGCGCCCGGCGCGACGCGCGCGCAGCAAGGCGACGCTGATCAGCGCGATCGCGATCACGAGCAACGAGACGCCGGTCGTGATCGTGCCGAGCGCGTAGATCGCCGGGTCGGTGACCGTCGTCGTCAGCCCCTGCAGCTCGAGCGGCAAGGTGTTGAGATCGCCGATCGCTTGCGACGAGCGCGAGATCTCGTCCCAGCTGAGCGTGAAGCCGAACATGCCGATGCCGATCACCGAGGGCGCGATCAGCGGCAGGACGACGTGCCAGAAGGCCTGCCACGGCGTCGCGCCCTGGTCGCGCGCGGCTTCCTCGTAGGCGGGGTTGAAGCGGTTGAAGACCGCGAACATGATCAGCAGGCCGAACGGCAGCGTCCAGGTGAGGTGCGCGCCGAGGCCCGAGGTGAACATGCCGAGCGAGGTCGTGAAGCTCTCGAGCGCGCCGGTCGCGCCGACCGCCGCGAGCAGCCACTTGAGCGCACTGTCGATGAGCCGGAACTGCAGGCCGATGCCGAGCGAGACGATGATCGACGGCATGATCAGGCTCGCCACCGCGACGTAGAAGAGCAGATCCGCGCCGACGAACTTCTTGCGAAAGGCGAGCCCGGCCGAGAGCGAGAGCAGCACCGTCAGCGCCATCACCGCGGCGCCGAGCGCGAACGAGCGGCGCACCGCGGCGCCGATGTCGACCACCCCGAGCCCGTGCCAGAGCTTGGCGTACCAGTGCAGCGAGAGGCCGCGCATCGGGAACGTCAGGCCGCCCTCGGGGCCCTGGAAGCTGAGGACGAAGATCGTGATCACGGGGCCGTAGAGGAACAGCACGAACAGCGCGAACAGGATCGCGAGCGGCCAGAAGCCCTTCTTGCGCGGCTCGGAACGTCCGACGGTCATCTCAGAGCTCGCGTCGCAGGTCGACCAGGCGATTCAGGGCGACGATGATCGAGAGCACGACGGCGAGCAGCACGACTGCGTTGGCGGCGGCGAGCGGGAACTGCAGGTACGAGGTCTGGACCTGGATGATCTTTCCGACCGAGGCGATCTGCTGCCCGCCCATCACGCCGACGGTGACGAAGTCGCCCATGACGATGGTGATGACGAAGATCGAGCCGATCAGGATTCCGGTGCGCGAGAGCGGCACGATCACGTTGACGAGCGTCTGCCAGCCGCTCGCGCCGGCGTCGGCGGCGGCCTCGAGCAGCGAGCGATCGATGCGCATCATCGAGTTGAAGATCGGCACCAGCATGAACATCGTGTAGAGGTGGACGAAGGTCAGCACGACCGAGAAGTCGGAGAAGAGCAGCCACTCGACGGGCTTGTCGGTCAGGCCGAGACCGAGCAGCACCTGGTTGACGAGGCCGTTGCGGCCGAGGAGCGGCAGCCACGAGATCATGCGGATCACGTTCGACGTCCAGAACGGGATCGTGCAGACGATGAAGAGCAGCGTCTGCGCGGCGCTCGAGCGCACGTGGAAGGCCAGGAAGTACGCGATCGCGAAGCCGAGCACCAGCGTCACCGCCCACGCCGCGAACGAGAAGCGCAGCGTCGACCAGTAGGTCTTCAGCGTCACGCAAGGCTCGGCCAGGTTGGCGCAGCCGGCGAAGATGGTCGCGTAGTTGTCGAAGCTGAAGCCGGGCTTGAGCTCGTAGTCGCTCGTCGGCCACAGGCTCACCGCGCCGACGAGGAGAAGCGGCGCGACGAAGAAGAACACGAACACCGCCGCGAACGGCAGCGCTTGCAGCCAGGCCGGCGGGCCGTCGCCGGCCCTACGCACGACGGGAGGCGACGATCAGGCGGCCACGAACTCGTTCCACTTCTGGACCATGTACGTGTTCTCGTCCATCAGCGCGTTCCAGCAGGCGATGCCGCCCATGCGCTGCTCGTACGAGCCGCCGTCGCGGCTGCTGCCCGCCTTGGCGAGCAGCTCGCCGTTGGGCGACTTGATGTCCTGCGTCGCGGGCTTGCCTTCCATCCAGTAGGCCCACTCGTACGGTTCCATCTTCGCCTTTGCGGTCTCGAGGACGGCCGAGTAGTAGCCCTGGCGGTTGAGGTAGGCGCCTGCCCAGCCGTCGAGGAACCAGTTGATGAAGACGTAGGCGGCGTCGAGCTTCTTGCCCGAGAGCGTCGAGGGCAGCCCGAAGCCCGCGGCCCAGGCGCGATAGCCCTCCTTCAACGGCTGGAAGACGCACGGGACGCCCTTGACGCGCACCGCAGTGACGGCCGGCGACCACATCGACTGGATCACGACCTCGCCCGAGGCCATCAGGTTGACGCTCTCGTTGAAGTCCTTCCAGAGCGAGCGGAACTGGCCGGCCTTCTTCGCGTCGATCAGCGTCTTGATCGTGAGGTCGATCTCCTTCTTCGTCATGTTGCCCTTGTCGGGGTACTTGTAGAGGCCCTTGGCCTCGACCACCATGGCCGCGTCCATGATGCCGATCGACGGGATGTTGAGGATCGCGGCCTTGCCCTTGAACTCCGGGTTGAGCAACTCGGCCCACGAGTCGATCGGCCGCTTGATGAGATCGGGGCGGATGCCGAGCGTGTCGGCGTTGTAGACGGTCGGGATCAGCGACATCCACTGCGTCGGCGCCTTGGCGAACGTCTTCGACTTCTCGCTCTCGAGGAAGATCACCTTCTTCGGCGCCGTGCCCTGGTCGCCGACCGGCTTGCCGGCGACCATGCCGGTCGTGAAGAGGGTCGTGATCTTGTCGGCGTTCTTGATCTTCTTGGTGTCGATGCCCTTGAGGTTGCCGGTCGGCACGATCTTCTTCAGCGAGAAGTACTCGGTGTCGAGCAGGTCGAAGCTGTTCGGCGAGGTGACGGCGCGCTTGGTCACCTCGTCGGTGTTGACGGCGACGTACTGGATCTCGATGCCGGTGTCGGCCTTGAACTTGTCGGCGATCGTCTTGTCCTGGTTGACGGCGGTGCCGAGGTAGCGCAGCACCACCTTCTCCTGCGCGTGGATCGCCGGGAAGACGCCGCTGGCGAGGATGCCGGCGGCGCCCTGGAGCACGGTGCGGCGTGTGGTCTCTCGGGTCATGGTGTTCTCCTCTGTGTGATCGGTTCGGGCGACGGCGGACGCTATGCGACGAGCGGGTGGACGTCGTTGGCGGCCCAGTGCGCCGACGCGCTGTCGCCGGGCTGCCACGGCGCGGCGGCGAAGCTCGCCTCGGAGAGCAGGACGCTCAGCTCGGCGACCGCGTCGCTGGCGAGCGTGACGACGACGTGCGTGCCCTGGTACTCGACCGCGCGCACGGTCGCGGCGATGACGTTGGCGCCGGCCGGAAGCGGCGCGCGGCTGAGCTGGGTCTTGTCGGCGCGCACTGCGACCAGACCGGTGGCGGCGCCGGGAATGACGTTGTGGCCGCCGATGAAGCGGGCGACGAACTCGGTGAGCGGCGCGTTGAACACCTCGCGCGGATGGCCTTGCTGCTCGATCCGGCCGGCGTTCATCACGACCACGAGATCGGCCAGCGCCATCGCCTCTTCCTGCGAGTGGGTGACGTGGACGAAGGTCATCGAGAGCTTGGCCTGCCACTCCTTGAGCTCGGCGCGCAGGCGGATCCGCAGGAACGGATCGAGCGCCGAGAGCGGCTCGTCGAGCAGCAGCACCTTCGGCTCGTTGATCAGGGCCCGGGCGAGCGCGACGCGCTGCTGCTGGCCGCCGGAGAGCTCGCCGGGCTTTCGCGTCGCGAGCGCGGCGAGCGAGACGCGCTCGAGCAGCTCTGCCGCGCGCGCATGGCGGGTCGGGCGATCGATGCCGCGCATCTTGAGGCTGAAGGCGACGTTGTCGAGTGCGCTCAGGTGCGGAAAGAGCGCGTAGCTTTGGAACATCATCGCCGTGCCGCGCTCGGCCGCGGGCAGGTCGGTGATGTTGCGCGCGCCGAGCAGGATGTCGCCCTCGCTCACCGCCTCGTGGCCTGCGACCATGCGCAGCGTCGTCGTCTTGCCGCAACCCGACGGACCGAGCAGGCAGCAGTAGCGCCCGCCTTCGATCCGCAGGTCGATTCGGTCGACGGCGGTCGTTGCGCCGTACTGCTTGACCAGGTGGATCAGCTCGAGGTCAGGACTGCTCATGTCGGGCCAGGGAGCATCCGATTGCAACGGCCGTGCCAAAGGAAGGGCGCACGGAGCGATCGGATCGCTTGCCGACGCCGCGACGACCTCGGGCGCCGCGCCGAAGCGATGCGCCGGTGCTGCAAGCCGGTGCTAGCCTGGCCAGAACGGTGCGTCGCGCCCCGAGGCGCGCGCGCGGGGCGCCTCGCGCGCAGTGCACCTGAGCCCCGCAGCCTGCCATGCTGCAGAGCAGCATAGCAG
>JASLGD010000441.1 GCA_030150305.1 Caldimonas sp.
CGTGCAGGCGTCGATGCGGCCGCCGGCGCCGACCGCGAGCGCGGCCGCGAGCGGCTCGGCCGCGCGCCGCGACGTCGCGCGCGCTTCGCGCATCAACGCGAGCAGGCCGCTGACGTGCGCCGCGGCGTACGACGCGCCGGAGACGACGGCCCAGCGCGACACCGGCACCGCGGTCGGCACGTCGCTGCCCGGTGCCGCGACCATGCCGCTCGGTGCCGCACCGCCGGCCTCGTCGACGACGGCGACGACGCCGCGCAGCGCCGCCGGGAAGCCGCCGCTCGCGAGCGTGCGGTCGGCGGCGGCGACGACGCTGATGCCGCGCGCGAGCGCGGCGTCGACGAGCTGCTCGATCAGGCGATCGGCGGGGCCGGCGAGGCTCAGGTTGATGACGTCGGCGTCGCGGTCGATCGCCGCCTGCATCGCGAGCGCGATGCCGAGCGTCGTGCACAGCGTGTCGTCGCTCGCCTGCCGGCACGCGCGCAGCGCGAGCAGGCGCGCCGCCGGCGCGACGCCGGCGATGCCGACGTGGTTGTCGGCGCGCGCGGCGACGATCGCCGCGACCGCGGTGCCGTGCCGCTCTGCGGCGTCGCCGCGGCTGCCGACGAAGCTCGCGCTCGCGACGACCTGGCCGGCGAGGTCGGGATGGTCGAGCTGGACGTTGCTGTCGACGACGGCGACGCGCACGCCCCTGCCGGTGGTCGTCGCGTGCAGCGCGTCGAGGTGCCACTCGCGCGCCGCCGGCTGCATCGCGAACAGCGGGTCGTCGTGGCCGAGCGAGCGGAAGACGTTCATCGGCTGCGCCCACGCGACGCGGGCGTCGCGCGCGAGCTGCACCGCGATCTCGGCGGCGCGCAGCGGCGCGGGCACGTCCATGACGTAGCAGTCGACGCCGAGCAGCGGCATCGGCCAGCCGGTCGCGAGGACGAGGCCGTTGCTGCGCGCGAGCGCGACCGCGATGCCGCGCCGCGTCGCGCTTCCTTGCGCATCGGCGTAGCCGGCGCTGTAGCTGCCGTCGGGACGGAAGTGCGGCGGCGGCAGCCTCAGCATCACGAGCACCTGGTGCGCGGCCTGCGCTGCGACGTCGTCGGCCGCGTCGCCGGCGTCGGCGGCGCGCGCAGCGAACGCGACGCAGAGCGCGAGGCCGACCAGCCGCGCCTTCATCGCGCCGCCTCGCCTTGCAACGACGCGACGCTCGCGACCGCGCGCGCCGCGCGCAAGCGCGCGAGCGCCGCCGCAGTCGGCTCGGGCAGCTGCAGCAGGTACGCATCGGCCGCGGTGGGGCCGCCGACGACGCGCGCGCCCGCTTCGCGCAGCGCGGCGCTCGTCTCGGCCTGCGTCGCGCCGGCACGGAAGACGACGATCGCGTTGGCGTCGACCGCCGCGGCGCTGCCGAGCGCGCGGAACGGCTCGGCGGGCTTCAGCACCGAGACGAGCGCGATCGCCAGGACGAGGATCACCGCCGCCTGCACCGCGACCGCGAGCTGCAGACCGTGGCGCCACCACGCCGGTGCGCGTCGCTGGCGTGTCGGTTCCGCGCCGCCGAGTTGCGCACGCAGCGTCGCCCAGCCGCGCTCGACGTCGCCGTCGGGCGCGTGCTCGGCCGCGGCGCTGGCGCGCCACTGCAGCTGCGCGGCGACGTCGGCCTGACACGCGCTGCACTGCGCGACGTGCTCGCGCACCTGCGCCGCTTCGGCGCCGTCGAGCGTGCCGTTGACGAGCCACGGCAGCAGCTCCTGCGCGGCGTCGTGCGCGTCGCTGCCGAGCCGCAGGATGCGCGCGTTCACGACGACGCCTCGAGGCGGCCGTGCAGCGCGGCGCGCAGGCGCCGGCGGCCATGGAACATCCGTGTCTTCACGGTGTCGACCGGGCAGTCGACGATGCGTGCGATCTCGGCGTACGGCAGGTCGTGGAAGTAGGTGAGGACGAGCACGGCGCGGTGCTCGGCCGAGAGGGTGGCGAGCGCGCTCGCGAGCGCCGCCTGCGTCTGCTGCCGGATCGCCTCCTGCTCCGGGCCGGCGTCCTCGCACACGAGCTCGTCGACCGACGCGCCGTCGACCGGCTCGTCCTGCGCGCGCAGCGACTTCAGCGCGGTGCGGTAGGCGATCGCGAAGATCCAGGTCGAGACCTTGCACTCGCCGGTGAACGACGCGGCGCGCCGCCAGACGACGAGCATGGTGTCGTTCAGCGCCTCCTCGACGATCGTCGTGCGCGGCGTGACGAGGCCGAGGAAGCGGTGCAGGCGCGGATGGTAGATGCGGTAGAGCGCCTCGAAGGCGCGCAGGTCGCGCTCGACGATCCGCTCCATCAGCGCCCGGTCGAGCGAATCGGCGCTGCGCCGCGGCGCGGCGACGGGGGACGTCGTCAGGAGCTTGCGCAGCATCGCGGCCTCATCGCGGGGTGAATGCCGGCTGGCGCCCGGAAGGTTCATTCGCGGCGTCGGCCGAGCAGCCGCCGCCAGCCCGCCACCGGCCCGCGCGCCGCCGGATGCGCGCGCGAGACGAGCAGCATCCCCGACAGATAGAGCGCGGTGAGGACGCGGCTCGCACGCTCGACGCTCATCCCCGGCCAGCGCGCGATCTCGCTGACGGGCGCGATCGGCTCGGCGGTGGCGCGCCTCGAGCAGGGCGCGGCCGCGGTCAGCGAG
>JASLGD010000452.1 GCA_030150305.1 Caldimonas sp.
ACGAGCGCGCGCGCGACATCGCCGGCTCGGGCGGCGACGGCTCGCACATCCTGATCGCCGACGACAACCGCGACAGCGCCGACAGCATGGCCATGATGCTCGAGCTGCTCGGCTACCGCGCGAGGGTCGTCTACGACGGCGACGAGGCGCTGCAGGCGGCGGCGACGCTGCGGCCGCGGATCGCGATCCTCGACATCGGCATGCCGCGCGTCAACGGCCACGAGGTCGCGCGGCGGCTGCGCGGCGAGCCGTGGGGCGAGCGCATGGTCCTGATCGCGCTGAGCGGCTGGGGCCGCGACGACGACCGCAGGAAGACGGCGGCGGCCGGCTTCGACCACCACCTCGTCAAGCCGCTCGACCTCAACGAGCTCGCCACGCTGCTCGCGCCGCTGCGCGCCGGGCCCAGGGCGTCGCCGTGAGTGCGGTCGCGAGCGAGCGCGACGCGACCGTCGTGCGCCTGGGCAACGGGGTTCGCGTCCTCGCGATCGCGCTGCCGCATCTCGAAAGCGTCAACGTCAGCGTGTTCGTGCGCACCGGCAGCAGCCACGAGCCGCGGCGGCTGAACGGGATCAGCCACTTCGTCGAGCACATGGCGTTCAAGGGGACGCGCACGCGCAGCTGCCAGGAGATCAACTGGGACGCCGAGCGGCTCGGCGCCGACGTCAACGCGCACACCGACAAGGACCACACCGCATACCACATGCGCGGGCTCGCGGAAGACGCACCGCGCTTCGTCGCGATGCTCGGCGACATCGTGCTGGCGAGCAGCTTTCCCGACGTCGAGCTCGAGCGCGAGCGCCAGGTGATCCTGCACGAGCTGACCGAGGACGAGGAAGACGTCCTCGCGACCGCCGACAAGCTGTTCGACAAGCTCTCGTTCGGCGGCCACCCGGTCGCGCAGCCGGTGATCGGCAGCCGCCTCACGATCCAGCACATCGGCCGCGCCGACCTGCTCGAGTACGTCGAGCGCCAGTACACCGGCGCCAACATCGTCGTCGGCGTCGCCGGCCGGTTCGACCTCGACGCGATCGTCGCGGCGGCCGAGGCGGCGTTCGCGACCGTGCCCGCCGGCGGCGAGAACCGCGTCGCGGCCCCGGCATACGGCGGCGGCATCGCGTCGCGCGTGCAGCCGGGCTACAGCCAGACGCACGTCGTGCTCGGCTATCCGATCCCGTCGCTGCGCGAGGACCACCATCCGGCGATGGTCGCCGCGGCGCTGTTCGGCGAAGGCATGAGCTCGCCGCTGATGGACGAGATCCGCGAGCGTCGCGGCCTCGTCTACTACGCGTCGTGCGCTGCCGACGTCAACGAGGTCTGCGGCCAGTTCGTCGTCGAGGCGTCGACGTCGCCGGGGCAGCTCGACGAGTTCCTCGCCGAGGTGCGCAGGCTGCTCGCCAAGCAGGCGGATGCGATCGCCGCCGACGACCTCGAGCGCGCGCGCCGGCAGATCGCGGTGCGCACGCTGCGCGCGCAGGAGCGGCCGGTGCGGCGTATCGAGGACGCCGCGCTCGATCTCTTCGTCCACGGCCGCGTCCGCTCGCGCGGCGAAACCCTCGCGCGCGTCGAGGCGATCGGCGCCGGCGCGGTCCGGGACGTCTTCGCGACGATGCTCGCGACGCCGATCGCGCTCGCCATCGCCGGCCGGGTCAAGAAGGGCGCGGTGGATCGCGCGCGCGAGCTCTTCGCCTGAGTCCGAGCGCGACCGTCAGGAACTCGTCAGTGATTACCCCCGTTATTGACCCCGGTCAACCGCCGGCCGCCGGCGCGAATCGGATAGTCGCGATTGACTGAAAGCGCTGATCGAGCCCACGAGCTCGGTCGCGACGAGACCCTGGAGACAAATCACATGGCTCAACAGACCGTCGGCATGCCCGCGCCCGCGTCGCTCGACGCGCAATCCACGGCGCGCGAGCACCCGTTCTTCCGTTGGGGTCAGCTGATCATGGGCATCGTGTGCATGGCCCTGATCGCGAACCTCCAGTACGGCTGGACGCTGTTCGTCAATCCGATCCAGGCCAAGCACCACTGGCCGCTCTCGGAGATCCAGCTCGCGTTCTCGATCTTCGTGCTCGTCGAGACGTGGCTGGTGCCGGTCGAAGGCTGGCTCGTCGACCGGTTCGGACCGCGCCCGGTCATCGCCGGCGGCGGGATCCTCGCCGCGATCGGCTGGGTCATGAACTCGTACGCGGCGTCTCTGCCGATGCTGTGGGCGGCGGCGGTCGTCTCCGGCGTCGGCGCGGGTTGCGTCTACGGCACGTGCGTCGGCAACGCGCTGAAGTGGTTCCCCGATCGCCGCGGCCTCGCGGCCGGCCTGACCGCAGCCGGCTTCGGCGCCGGCGCGGCGCTGACGGTCATCCCGATCGCCAACATGATCCAGACCTCGGGCTACGAGCACACGTTCTTCTTCTTCGGCATCGCGCAGGGCGTGCTGATCTTCGCGATCGCGATGTTCATGGTGCGGGCGCGGCCGCCGAAAGGCGTCGTCATCCCGCCGCGGCTGGTGATGACGAAGGTCGACTACACCGTGCCCGAGATGGTCAAGACGCCGGTGTTCTGGCTGACCTACGTGCTGTTCGTCGCGGTCGCCGCCGGCGGCCTGATGGCGACGGCGCAGATCGGGCCGATCGCCAAGGACTACGGCCTGAACAAGCAAACGATCGACTTGCTCGGCTTCACGCTGCCGCTGCTGACGATGACGCTGGCGATCGACAACCTCGCGAACGGCTTCACGCGACCGCTCTGCGGCTTCATCTCCGATCGCATCGGGCGCGAGAACACGATGCTGCTCGTCTTCGTCGGCGAAGGGGTGGCGCTGCTCGGCTTCATGAAGTTCGGTCACAACCCGTACGCGTTCATGACCTTCGCCGCGCTGATCTTCCTGTGCTGGGGCGAGATCTACTCGCTCTTCCCGGCGCTGTGCGCCGACACCTTCGGCGTCAAGAACGCGGCGGCGAATGCCGGCACGCTCTACACCGCGAAAGGCACGGCGTCGCTGCTCGTGCCGCTGACGTCGGTGCTCTCGGCGGGCGGCAACTGGGACCGCGTCTTCATCTTCGCGGCGGCGATCTCGATCGTCGCGGGCGTGCTCGCCAAGATCGTGCTCGCGCCGATGCGCCGACGCACGATCGAGCAGGCCAACGCGAGCGGGCGTCCCGCAGCCGCAGCCTGAGCGGCCCCGTCGCGCGGGCGCAAGTCGGGCCGCTTCGCGGCGGCCCGTTCGGCGCGCTTAGGCCGGTTGCGCTGCGGCGCCGCGGCCCGAGGGCGCGCGGTCACCGAATGCGCTCGCGAGCGCGCGCACCAGGATCACGATGGGCATCGCGTCGACCCAGTCGCGCAGCGTGGTCGACGGGGCATTGCGGAGCGGACGTTGCGTGGTCATCGGAGTCCCTTTCCCAGAATGTTGCACTGCAGCAATTCTAGGGGTTTACCCGCGATCGTGCAACCCGACCTCGCTCCATGCCGGCCCCGGGCGCGGGCGCTCAGATCTTCCCGCGCTGCTTCAGCCGGCTGAGGGTCTCGGCGGAGAGGTTGAGGTAGTGCGCGAGCTCCTTCTTCGGGATCCGCTCGCTGAGCTCGGGATGCTTGCGCTCGAAGCGGCGGACCCGGCCCGGTGCGTCGAGCAGGTGCAGCGTGATCGTGTGCGCCATGATCTCGCTCATCAGCCGCATCACCTCGTGCTCGAAGGTCGCCTTGAGCTTCGGGTGGCGATCGATGAAGTCGACCCACGTCGGCATCGGCAGCTTGGCGACGCGTGCCTTCGTCAGTGCGACGATGCTGTAGGGCGTCGGCGTGTTCAGCCGCCACGCGGCGTAGCTCGTCTCGATGTCGCGCTCGTCGGCGAAGCGCAGGATCATCTCGCGCGCGTCGGCGTTGGCGACGACGCGCTTCAGGATGCCGTCGAGGACGAAGTACTGCTCCATCTCGTGGACGCCCTGGTTGAGCAGCGTCTCGCCCTTGGTGCAGTCGACGACGACCAGGTTCGGCTCGAGCTCCTTGCGCTCGCCCTCGAGCATCTCCTTCAGCACGACGTTCTGCGCCAGCTGAACGCGGATGACGTTCCTCTCGGGATGGCTGTCGAGGGAGATCGTTGCCATGTTGGCCGGCAGCGCGCGATGCCGATGAGCGCTCAAACTGGAAAAGTTGACCCGGGTCAACGGCGCTTTTCGCGGTGCCTTTCTATGATAAGTCCGCGCCATCGCAGCTCCTGCGCAGGCCCATCCGCTCGGCAGCACGAGGCGGACCCGCCGGCAGCAGTTCACGTTCGACTCCAAGGAGAGAAGCAATGTCCGCAGTCCTCGAACCGGGCACCGCCTCGGCGTCCCAAGCGTCGGCGAGCACCGCCGCCGAGGCCGAGACGATCGACGCGTTCCACCTCGTCATCGAGGCGCTCAAGCTGAACGGGATCGAGACCGTCTACGGCCTGCCCGGGATCCCGATCACCGACCTGACGCGCAAGATGCAGGCCGAGGGGCTGCGCGTGATCTCGTTTCGCCACGAGCAGCACGCCGGCAACGCCGCGGCGGCGACCGGATTCCTGACCGGCAAGCCGGGCATCTGCCTGACGGTCTCGGCGCCGGGCTTCCTCAACGGCCTGACGGCGCTCGCCAACGCGACGACCAACTGCTTCCCGATGATCCTGATCAGCGGCTCGAGCGAGCGCGAGATCGTCGACCTGCAGCAGGGCGACTACGAGGAGATGGACCAGCTCGCGATCGCAAAGCCGCTGTGCAAGGCGGCGTTTCGCGTCCTGCACGCCGAGGACATCGGCATCGGCGTCGCGCGCGCGATCCGCGCCGCGGTGTCGGGCCGTCCCGGCGGCGTCTACCTCGATTTGCCGGCCAAGCTCTTCGCGCAGACGATCGACGCCGCCGCCGGCCGCCGCTCGCTGGTCAAGGTCGTCGATCCCGCGCCGCGTCAGATCCCCGCGCCCGAGGCGGTGCAGCGCGCGATCTCGGTGCTGAAGGAAGCCAAGCGGCCGCTGATCATCCTCGGCAAGGGCGCCGCGTACGCGCGCGCCGACGCACAGATCCGCGCCCTGATCGAG